>NZ_JBSVWS010000006.1:0-95745 GCF_054071155.1 Pseudomonas sp. SDO5532_S415
CCCAAAACCTTTGCGTCTGCTTCGCAGCCGAGCGGGAGCAAGCTCCCTCGCCACACAGGCTCTCTCCCACAAAGGTCATGGTGTTCATTTCACTTCCGGCGGCGTGGTGAATGTGTGATACGGCGCCGGTGACGGAATGCTCCACTCCAGGCCTTCAGCCCCATCCCACGGTTTGGCCGGTGCAGGCGGGCCGCCGCGAATGGTCTTGATCACAATGAACAGGAAGAAGATCTGCGTGGCGCCGAACATGAACGCACCGATCGACGACACCATGTTGAAGTCGGCGAATTGCAGGTTGTAGTCCGGAATCCGCCGCGGCATGCCCGCCAGCCCCACGAAGTGCATCGGGAAGAAGGCCATGTTCATGCCGATGAACGACAGCCAGAAGTGCAGCTTGCCCAGGGTTTCGTCGTACATGTGGCCGGTCCATTTCGGCAACCAGTAGTAGGCCGAAGCGAAGATCCCGAAGATCGCCCCCGGCACCAGTACGTAGTGGAAGTGCGCGACCACGAAGTAGGTGTCCTGATACTGGAAGTCCGCCGGGGCAATGGCCAGCATCAACCCGGAGAAACCGCCGATGGAGAACAGGATCACGAACGCCACCGCGAACAGCATCGGCGTCTCGAAGGTCAATGAGCCCTGCCACATGGTACTGGCCCAGTTGAACACCTTGACCCCGGTCGGCACCGCGATCAGCAGCGTGGCGTACATGAAGAACAGCTCGCCCACCAGCGGAATGCCCACCACGAACATGTGGTGCGCCCAGACAATGAACGACAGGAACGCGATACTCGCCGTGGCGTAGACCATCGAGGTGTAGCCGAACAGCGGCTTGCGCGAGAACGCCGGAATAATCGAGCTGACGGCACCGAAGGCCGGCAGGATCATGATGTACACCTCGGGGTGGCCGAAGAACCAGAACACATGCTGGAACAGCACCGGGTCACCGCCGCCGGCGGCACTGAAGAAGCTGGTGCCGAAGTGGATGTCCATGAGCATCATCGTCACGCATCCGGCCAGCACCGGCATTACCGCAATCAGCAGGAACGCAGTGATCAGCCAGGTCCAGACGAACAACGGCATTTTCATCAACGTCATGCCGGGGGCGCGCAGGTTGAGGATGGTGGCGATCACGTTGATCGCGCCCATGATCGAACTGATCCCCATCAAGTGGATGGCGAAGATGAAGAAGGTCACGCTTTCCGGCGCATAGGTCGTTGATAGCGGCGCGTAGAACGTCCAGCCGAAATTCGGCCCGCCACCGGGGGTGAACAGGGTCGAGACCAGCAAAATGAACGCCGCCGGCAGCAGCCAGAAGCTGAAGTTGTTCATTCGCGGCAGGGCCATGTCCGGCGCGCCGATCATCAGCGGGACCATCCAGTTGGCGAGACCGACGAAGGCCGGCATCACCGCACCGAACACCATCACCAGACCGTGCATGGTGGTCATCTGGTTGAAGAATTCCGGCTGGACGATCTGCAACCCCGGCTGGAACAGTTCGGCGCGAATCACCATCGCGAAGGTGCCGCCCAGGAGGAACATGGCGAAGGCAAACCACAGGTACAGCGTGCCGATATCCTTGTGGTTGGTAGTCAGCACCCAGCGCATCAGGCCTTTGGCAGGGCCGTGGGCGTGGTCGGTGTGGGTATGAACAGGGTCATCAATTACAGCAGTCATGTCCTGTCTCCTGCAAACAGATGGGCTGGGCGGGCCGGGGCGCGTTGCCCCGACCGGTTCCTGATGTACGCAATAGACCGGGTCATTTGCTTTCCGCCTGTTTCAGCTCCAGCACTTCTTTAGGCGTGACCATGTCGCCCTTGTTGTTGCCCCAGGCGTTACGTTCGTAGGTCACGACCGCTGCGATATCGACTTCCGAGAGTTGCTTGCCGAACGCCGCCATCGAAGTGCCTGGCTTGCCATGGAAGACAATGCCCAGGTGAGCGTCTTTCGGTCCGGTGGCGATTTTCGAGCCCTTGAGCGCCGGGAACATCGGCGGCAAGCCCTGGCCTTCGGCCTGGTGACAGGCTACGCAAGTGGTGTGATAGACCTTGTCGCCGCGCTCCTTGAGTTCGTCGAGGGTCCATTCCTTGCTGGTCAGCTCCTTGAGTTGCGCGGCTTCAGCCTTGCGCTCGCCCAGCCATTTCTCGTAATCGGCCTTTTCCTTGACCTCGACCACGATCGGCATGAATCCGTGGTCCTTGCCGCACAGCTCGGCGCATTGACCACGGTAGAGGCCGGGTTTTTCAACGCGGGTCCAGGCTTCGTTGACGAACCCCGGGATCGCATCGCGCTTGACCGCGAAGGCCGGCACCCACCAGGAGTGGATCACGTCGGCGGAGGTCACGAGGAAACGCACCTTGGCGCCGATCGGCAGCACCAGAGGCTTGTCGACCTCGAGCAAGTAGTGCTCGCCCTTGGTTTCCTTGTTGTTGATCTGGTCGGCGGGTGTGGCCAGGTTGCTGAAGAACTCGACGTCCTGGCCCAGGTATTTGTAGTGCCACTTCCACTGATAGCCGGTGACCTGGATATCGATATCCGGCTCACTGGCGTCGTACATCTTGATCAGGGTCGCGGTCGCCGGAACCGCCATGGCCACCAGAATGATGAAGGGCACGATGGTCCAGAGGATTTCGACGGTGGTGCTTTCATGAAACTTTGCGGCGACCTGCCCGGTCGAGCGGCGATGCAGAATCATCGACCAGAACATGGCGCCAAAGACGATGATGCCGATCACTACACAGATCCAGAAAATGGTCATGTGCAGGTCAAATACAGCGTGACTGATTTCAGTCGCTCCAGGCGCCATATTCACAGTCCAGGCCGCTTGCGCCTGACTGAAAATCGACCACAACAGGAGGCCCATCCAGACATGTGGATGTCGCATCATTGCGGGTTCCCCTTATCGTTCTTGTTATCCCGCCGGCTTTCACCTGCGGCAAGGGAGCGGCTGCATCAGACTACGAACTTGAATCGCCGGGCCTTGCTGCAGTGCAGTCGGGCGTCATCAGCTAACTCCATTCATGAGCGAGTATAGACAGCGACTCTCAGCTGGCAATGTGAAGGCGTAAATCATCTGAAACAGCATTAACTTGCTTTGCAGGTCACGAATGGAGAAGGATGCAGACGAGTGGTGGCAAACCGATATAACGGAGGCGTCTCAAGGATGAAACAATTATGACAAATGCGTCTTAGCATTTTTCGTAAGCCGGCTAAGTTATGTCTTCCCTATTTCATTGCCTTTGTTTCCTGGAGTTTTCATGAACACCGCCGCATTGCGCGAGCAGATCCAAAAAGCCCAACAACACGAAGCCGAAACCGGCCTGCTGACCCGTCAGCTGGAAAGCAAGCTGCCTCATCTACACCCGGCGATCCAATTGCCGGAAGCGGACGCTAACGGCGTGCTGACACGTTTTGTCGCCGCCTATATCGACGAAGTTCCTGATCTGCTGGAAGCAGCCAATGAAGTCGCCAGGGAAGCGGGCATCGAGTCACAGATCAAACCGGTGCTGAAAATCGCCGAACAGTACTTCCTCCAGCCGCCGGCGATCATGGCCGGGCACGTCGGGCTCGACAGCCTGCTGGACGAAGCTTACCTGGCGCATCGGTTTGTCGAAGAGGTCAACGACCTGTACATCAAGCATTTCGGCCAGCCACTGATCCCCTTGGACATGACGGTCGCCAATCTGATTGCTCACCAGCTGATCGGTGAGGAATTTGCCAACCAACTGGACGAGGCCGTGCATCACACGGTGGACGAGATGCTCGACGACGAAAGCTTTGCGCTGGAGTCGGTGGAAACCTACCGCGAGAAGCTCAGCAGCCCGGACACTGGCGCCGCGTGGAAACGCTGGCCGTGCATGTCCCGCCGCCTGGGTGTGGGTCTGGAGCTGGATCAAACCGTGGCGTAGTTCACCTCCGAACAGGTGGGAGCGAGCCTGCTCGCGAATGCTTTTGATCATTCAACACTTACGTCGACTGACAGAACGCTTTCGCGAGCAGGCTCACTCCCACAGGTTTTTTTAGCCAGCCGCGCCGATACCGGTATTGGTCCGCACCCGTCCTTCAAGCCTGCGCTTCAACCCTCGGGATTCGATCAACAACTTCGAGCCCTTGGCCGCATTCGCCCGACCCCACTCCTCCAGCAATTCCAGACACGAATGATCGATGTAGCTCAGGTTGTTGAGCGGCACATGCACCGTTGCGCCGGGTGGAATGCTGCCCAGCACTCGAGTCAGCGCCGGCACTTTGAGAAAGGTCGCCGCGCCCACCAGGCGCAGCTCCATTTCGCCGTCCCGAGGCAGGTCGATCAGGCTGATTTTCAGCCGTGAAGCCTTCAGCGCCAGTTTCACCAGGGTAAGGCCGAAACCGATCAGTACGCCGGTCAGCAAGTCGGTGAAGATGATCGCCAATGCCGTCGCGGCGTAGGTGAACATGGGCATTCGGCCATAACGACCCAAGCCGCGGAAAACCTTGAGGTCCACCAGTTTGAAGCCGGTATAGACCAACACACCGGCCAGGCTCGCCACCGGAATGCTTTGCAGCACGCTCGACAGCAGCAACACGAACGCCAGCAACCACAGCCCGTGGAAAATCGTCGAGTAGCGGGTAGTGGCACCGGCCTGGACGTTGGCCGAGCTGCGCACGATCACCCCGGTCATCGGCAGCGCACCGAGCAATCCACAAAGCATGTTGCCCACACCTTGAGCCGACAGTTCACGGTCGAAGTCCGAACGCTGGCCACTGTGCATGCGATCCACGGCGGCGGCGGACAGCAGGGTTTCGGCACTGGCGATGAAGGCCACGGCGAACGCGGCGATCAATAATGTGGGATCAGCCAGATTGAGCAGGTCCGCAGGTTTGAGCCAGTCGATGGCTTCGGCCAGGTTGGCGGGTACTTCGACCCGTTTGACGGGCAATGCCAGCATCAGGCTGGCGATCGTTGCCAGACCGACCCCGAGCAACGCCCCGGGAATGAAGCGCAGTGAGTGCGGGCGCAGTTTTTCCCACAGCCACATCACGGCGATGGTCGAAAGTCCGAGCAGACCGGCCTGCCAGCCGAACGACGGCAGTGCCTGGGCCACCGCACCGGGGAATGCCGTGAGGTTATCCAGGCCGGAGGGTTTCGGTGCGGCGTCGAGCATCACATGCACCTGCGAAAGCACGATCAGCACGCCAATCCCGGCGAGCATGCCGTACACCACCGCAGGCGCGGTGACCCGAAACCAGCAACCCAGCTTCAAGCGCCCGGCCACCAGTTGCAGAAACCCCGCCAATAGCAGGATCGGCCCGAGCATGGCCACACCGTGCTGGCGCACCAGTTCGAACACCAGCACAGCCAGACCTGCCGCGGGACCGCTGACTTGCAGCGGAGAACCCGCCAGCCAGCCCACGACCAGACCGCCGACAATCCCGGTGATCAGGCCTTTGGCCGGAGGCAGTCCCGAAGCGATGGCAATGCCCATGCACAAGGGCAGGGCGACAAGAAAAACAACCACCGAAGCCAGCAGCTCCCGTGGCAGAACAGCTTTGAGTTGAGCAGCACGCATGGTGATTCTCCCGAAGATTTCTTCAGGCATGGCAAGGCCGGGCCGCTGAAACAGCGGCCGGCGTCAAACCACACAGATGGTTAGGAGGATTTAGAAGCGCGCTTTGGGCGTCGCCACCGGAATCGGATGGCTGCCGTCGAGCGGCAGGAAACAACCCTGATCCGCGTCGTAAGCTTTGATTTCGCTGGTTTCGATATCGTAGACCCAGCCATGGATGAACAGTTGACCGTTCGCCATGCGCGAGGCTACCGAGGGATGGGTCCGCAAGTGCTGCAATTGGGCGATGACATTTTCATCGGTAAGGACATGCATGCGCTCGTTTTCGTCGGCGCAGTTGCAGTTGTCGTGCACCATGGTTTTCGCGACTTCCGCATGCCGCAGCCAGGCTTTGACCGTGGGCATTTTTTCCAGGCTGTCGGGATTGAGTACCGCACGCATCGCGCCACAATCGGAGTGGCCGCAGATGATGATGTGTTGTACGCCCAGCGCCAGCACCGCGTACTCGATGGCCGTGGAAACACCACCGTTCATCTGGCCGTAAGGCGGTACGACGTTGCCGACGTTGCGGGTAACGAAAAGATCGCCAGGCGAGCTGTGGGTGATGAGCTCGGGCACGATGCGCGAGTCGGCGCAGGTAATGAACATCGCCCGTGGCTGCTGGGCCGTGGCGAGTTTTTTGAAGAGTTCTTCCTGCTGCGGAAAGACCTCATGATGAAAATGCAAAAAGCCGTCAACGATGTGCTTCAACGCTGCATCGGCGCTTTCCACCGCGGGTTGGGCAGAAACCGACGCAGCCAACGGCTGTTTATCCTTGTCACTCATGATTCATCCTCTTTGGCGGACTCAGGAAGTCATTCCGTGTTGTCCGGTGTGAAGCCAGTGGCTGGTTAAAAACATCCAGGTCAAAAAGCCCGACCCGTCAGTCACTCGATGAACAAGGTAGCTGCCGAATCTTAATTGAAACTGAATAAAACGCTCTAGCACGCCTGTTCCAGGTCACGCAAAACGTGACCAGCCTAAAGATTGCACGGGTTTCCCAGTACTCAACCATAGGCCAATTGTCCTCAAATCAGTGACATTTGGCGACCCGGCGGACAAAAGGCTGTGCAATCCAGATTGAAGCCACCCCGATTATTGAGCCCCAGGCGCTTGATGGTTTTGGCAAAGCGCTGCGCCAGCAAGTCAGCAAAGGGGCCTTCGCCACGCATCCGTGCCCCGAAGCGACTGTCGTACAACTCACCGCCACGGCTCTGGCGAATCAGGCTCAGCACATGTGCAGCCCGTTGCGGGTAGTGGGCGGCCAGCCACTCTTCGAACAGCGGGGCCACTTCCAACGGCAGACGTAACATCATGTAGGCAGCACTTTGTGCCCCGGCTGCATGGGCCTCGGCGAGCAGGTTTTCGAGCTCGCTGTCGTTGATCATCGGAATCATCGGTGAACACAGCACCCCCACCGGTATTCCCGCGTCACGCATGACCCTGATCGCTCTTAACCGGGCTTTAGGCGCCGCAGCGCGGGGTTCGAGGATGCGCTTGAGTTCGTCGTCCAGGCTGGTCAGGCTGATCATCACCGCTACCAGCCTTTGCCGGGCCAGTTCGGTCAGCAGGTCCAGATCACGAAGAATCAGCGAGCCCTTGGTGACGATGGTTACCGGATGGCGGTAACGCAGCAGCACTTCGAGGGTTTGTCGGGTGAGCTGGTATTCGCGCTCGATCGGTTGATAGGGATCGGTATTGGAGCCGAGGTTGATCGGCGCGCATTGATAACCGCGTTTGGACAGTTGTTCCTCCAACACGTCCACGGCGTTGGTCTTGGCGATCAGTTTGGTTTCGAAATCCAGCCCCGGCGACAGGTCCCAGTAGGCGTGGCTGGGGCGCGCATAACAATAGATGCAGCCGTGTTCGCAGCCACGGTAGGGGTTGATCGAGCGATCGAAGGGCAGATCCGGCGAGTTATTGCGGGTGATGATGGTTTTTGCCGTCTCGATGCGCACCTCGGTACCTTGGGTCATCGGCACTTCCTGATACCAGCCATCGTCCTCGGCCATCGAACGGTTGGGGGCGAAGCGGTTGTGCGGGTTGGTCGCGGTGCCGCGTCCGCGTGGAGGCAGGGGGGTAGCCATCAGTGCGATCCTTTAGCTGTATGTGCATACAGTATCCGAGGTTCGACTGGCAGACCAGTGCCGTTCGGCGTTCAAAGGTTTTTTGAGCGTTTCCAGTTCGCCGATGTTCATGACGGGAAACATATCGCCGGTAGTGTTCTGCTATTTCATCAGTACCCTCTACTTCACACGAAACGATCGTGTATTCATTAATAAAAGGATTTATTCATGTCGTATTACAATCAACGTGGTGTATTTCTGCAGTTATTACGGCCTTCTATCGTGAACCCAAAGGAAATGCGGGTTTCCATGCAGTTTGCGCTCAAGGAAGAAGGCTACGACCCGGTCATCGGTGATGTCACCTGTTCCTTGCTCGACTCGACCATTCGCGAGGCCGTATCGAATGACGGCGGTGCCACCTTTACGATGAAAAGCCCCACTGACGTTGACGGTGATGGCGACATCGACGCGCAGGACAAGGTGGTATTGGTGGGACTGGCAAAAGCTTATTCGAAGATTATCAACCCCTGACCCGCAGATGTATCTGGCTCTCCAAGTAAGTAACGCTGTATAGCCAGCGATATAAAACGGCACTTTGGTTTTGTGCCGTTTTTTTATTTTTTTGAACTGTATATTTCAAGGCAAAAACAAAATAGAGCTTCCAATTCACAATTCTTTGACAGGCACCTCACAGGCCTTTAACCAGCAAGTAGCGACACTGAGCGCATTCACACTTTTCCCATGGTCGTCCAGGTATGTCCTTCGCGCGTCTTTCAATTGCGACGATACTGTTATCACTGTCCGCATTGTTCACTTTCGTCCATGCCGACGACTCCGCGGTGTCTCGCCCCTCGGAATGGGCGCAACCGGTCGAGGCGCAGTACAACCTGTTTCAGATGTCGCCGACGCTTTACCGCAGCGCGCTGCCCGACAGTGGGACGGTGCCGTTGCTGGAAACACTCAAGGTTGCGACGGTGATCAATTTTCTGCCCGAGCCGGATTCACGCTGGTTGATCACACCTGCTATTACCCAAGTGCAACTGCCCTATCGCACGAATCATGTCGATGACGCCGAGGTACTCAAAGTGCTGCGTGCCATCCAAGCCGCCGAAGCCAATGGCCCGGTGCTGATGCACTGCAAGCATGGTTCTGACCGGACCGGCCTGATGGCGGCCATGTACCGCGTGGTGGTGCAGGGTTGGAGCAAGGAGGATGCGTTGAGTGAAATGACTGAAGGCGGCTTTGGTGACAGTACCCACTTCAAGGATGGCGTTCGTTACATGATGCGAGCTGATGTCGAGAAGCTTCGCACGGCGTTGGCCAATGGCGATTGCAGCACGAGCCCGTTCGCGGCGTGTTCGATGAAGAACTGGTTCCAGTCAGCCCATCTGCAGTAGGAACACCCTCCACCGCCTTGCGCGGTGGAAGGGCGTCTTTGCGACTCAATGCTGCTCGTCAGGCTTTTTCTTCAGTTTTGGGTTCGGAAAAAACTGCACGGCTTGCACTTTGGTATCCGGTGTTTTCACCGCGGGCGTATTGACCCGCGTGCCCAATTCCTTGGGCACGGACAGACCTTGTTCATTCAGCGTGTCGGAATAACCGCAGGCCACGCACTCGCGATGTGGCACGCTGTCTTCGTTCCACATCATCAACTTGTCCGGCTCGCTGCAGGCCGGGCAGACCGCGCCGGCGATAAAGCGTCGTTTGGTAATCACGGGACCCTCGCTCATGCTGCCGCGCCCTCGGTCAGGCCGCTGTGGCGCAACAGTGCGTCAATCGACGGCTCGCGGCCACGGAAGTCGACGAACAGCACCATCGGTTCCTGAGAGCCGCCGCGCGCAAGGATGGCTTCGCGGAATGCACGACCGGTCTCGGCGTTGAGCACGCCTTCCTCTTCGAACTTCGAGAAGGCATCTGCCGACAGCACTTCTGCCCATTTGTAGCTGTAGTAACCCGCTGCGTAACCGCCGGCGAAGATATGGGCGAAGCTGTTCGGGAAGCGGTTATAGGCCGGAGGACGCATCACCGAAACCTCGTCACGTACGCCTTCGAGCACTTGCAGCACACTGCGACCGTCACCGTGGGTGGCGTGCAGTTCGAAGTCGAACAGCGAGAATTCCAGTTGGCGCACCATCATCAGGCCGGATTGGAAGTTCTTCGCCGCGAGCATTTTTTGCAGCAGGTCCTGAGGCAGAGGCTCGCCGGTTTCGTAATGGCCGGAAATCAGTGCCAGGCCTTCCGGCTCCCAGCACCAGTTCTCCATGAACTGGCTCGGCAACTCGACCGCATCCCAGGCCACGCCGTTGATGCCGGAGACGCCGGCGTGCTCGACACGGGTCAGCAGGTGATGCAGGCCATGACCGAATTCGTGGAACAGGGTGGTCACTTCATCGTGGGTCAGCAGCGCAGGTTTGCCGCTGTCGGCCGGGGTGAAGTTGCACACCAGGTTGGCCACCGGGCTTTGCAGCACACCCTCGGCGGTACGACGACGATCGCGTGCGCCGTCCATCCAGGCACCGCCACGTTTGTTGGCGCGGGCGTACAGGTCGAAGAAGAAGCGGCCGACGTGCTGACCGTTTTCCTTGATCTCGAACAGGCGGACATCCGGGTGCCAGGTGTCGAAACCTTTTTGCTCGGCGATCTGGATGCCGTACAAACGTTGCACGATGGCGAACAGGCCGCTCAGTACTTTATCGATCGGGAAGTAGGCACGCAGGGCTTCCTGGGCAACGCTGTAACGCTGCTCGCGAAGTTTTTCACCGTAGAAACCGCTGTCCCAGCTTTGCAGGTCCGGGCAACCTTGTTCAGCGGCGTAAGCCTTGAGCTGTTGCAGATCCTGAGCGGCGAACGGCTTGCTGCGCTTGGCCAGGTCACGCAGGAAACTCAATACCTGATCGCTGGATTCGGCCATTTTGGTCGCCAGGCTCAACTCCGAGAAACTGGCGAAGCCCAAGAGTTTCGCCAGCTCCTGACGCAGGTCGAGAATTTCTTCCATGACCGGGCCGTTATCATTCTGACCGGCATTCGGACCCTGGTCCGACGCCCGGGTGCAGTAGGCCGCGTAGACTTCTTCGCGCAGCGCGCGATCCTGGGCGTAGGTCATCACCGCGTAGTAGCTCGGGAATTCCAGGGTGATCAGCCAGCCTTCAAGGTCTTTGGCCTGGGCGGCGGCGGCCATTTGCGCCTTGGCCGAATCGGTCAGGCCGGCGAGGGCGGCTTCATCGGTGATGTGCTTGGTCCAGGCCTGGGTCGCATCCAGCAACTGGTTGGAGAAGCGGCTGCCCAGTTCGGACAACTTGCTCTGCACTTCGGCGTAACGCTTTTGCTCGGCTTCAGGCAAATCGATACCCGACAGGCGGAAATCGCGCAGGGCGTGTTCCAGAATGGTTTTTTGCGCCACGTCGAAACCGGCGGATTCCGGGCTGTTGGCCAAGGCTTCATAGGCCTGGAACAGTTCACGGTTCTGGCCCAGTTCGGTGGAGTAGGCGCTCAGGGCCGGCAGGCAGGATTCATAGGCTTCGCGCAACTCGGCACTGTTGCACACGGCATTCAAGTGGCTGACCGGGCTCCAGGCCGCACCCAGTCGATCGTTGAGTTCGTCCATCGCCAATACCAGGCCGGCCCAGGTCGGTTGTTTGCCCTGGGTCTTGAGGATCTCGATAATGGCGGCGCGGTTGTCAGCCAGGATCTGTTCAATGGCCGGTTGCACGTGTTCGGCACGGATCGTGGAGAACGGCGGCAGGTCGTAGGACTGCAAAAGAGGGTTGTTCACGCTCACGGTTGGCACCTTGGCTGGAAGAAACATGCAGCCATCTTAATTACAATCGACACTCACCGCAGCTATCAGCGACAGAGAGAGAACCTATCGTGTCCCTTCGCAAGTATCAGAACCACACGCCGTTGCTCGCCAAAGGCGCTTTTGTCGACCGCTCGGCGGTGGTGATCGGCGACGTCGAGATCGGCGAAGACAGCTCGGTATGGCCATTGACGGTGATCCGCGGCGACATGCACCGCATCCGCATCGGTGCGCGCACCAGCGTTCAGGATGGCTGCGTGCTGCACATCACCCACGCCGGACCGTTCAACCCCGACGGTTTCCCGTTGCTGATCGGCGATGATGTGACCATCGCTCATAAAGTCATGCTGCATGGATGCACCGTCGGCAGTCGGGTGTTGATCGGCATGGGCAGCATCGTGATGGACGGCGCGGTGGTCGCGGACAATGTGATCATCGGCGCCGGCAGTCTGGTGCCACCGGGCAAACGCCTGGAAAGCGGTTTCCTGTATGTGGGCAGTCCGGTTAAACAGATCCGGCCCCTGACTGACAAGGAACAAGCCTTCTTCACTTACAGTGCGGCGAACTACGTGAAGCTCAAGGATCTGCATCTGGCCGAAGGCTACGACCAGATCTGAAATGTCTCGCTATTGCCCAGGAACTTTCATGCATTACCAAACCGTTTTGTTCGACCTTGATGGCACCCTGACCGACCCGCGCGAAGGCATCACCCGTTCGATTCAGTTCGCCTTGAGCAAGCTCGGTATCGATGAGCCCGACCTGACCAAACTTGAACATTTCATTGGCCCGCCGTTGTTGCAGGCGTTCATGCAGTTTTATGACTTCGATGAGGCCAAGGCGTGGGAGGCGGTGAATTTCTACCGCGAGCGCTTCAAGGTCACCGGTCTGTATGAAAACCGCGTGTTCGATGGCGTCATGCCGCTGCTGGAAACCCTTGGCGGACAAGGAAGACAGCTGTATATCGCGACCTCCAAGCCCTGGGTCTTCGCCCGGGAAATCGCCCGCCATTTCGACTTCGCCAAACACTTCAAAGTGATCTACGGCAGCGAACTGGACGGTACCCGAACCAACAAGGTCGAGCTGATCGCCCACTTGATGGCCGAAGAAGGCCTCGACCGACCAACACCCTGATGATCGGCGACCGCAAACACGACCTGATCGGCGCACGCAGCAACGGGCTGGACGCGGTGGCAGTGGGTTACGGGTTTGGCAGTCGCGAAGAGTTGAGCGTCGAGACCCCGGCCTATCATTTTGAAACGCTGGATGAGATGCACCGGGCGTTTTTGCGCTGATACCGAGTTGTGGCGAGGGAGCTTGCTCCCGTTCGACTGCGCAGCAGGCGTAAAACTGATGAATGCAGTGTGCCTGGATAAATGCAGTTGTCGCATTTTGGGGCTGCTTCGCAGCCCAACGGGACGGTTCGGCGATCCGACAAGCTCCCTCGCCACAGAGCTACTAGTCAGTCAGGTTCCGCAGCGTCGCTTTACGCTGTTCAACCGGCGTCGCCCCCAACTTCTCGACCTGCGTATAAAACTTCACCCAATCCCCACCCACCTGCTTGAACAACGCCGTAAACGCCGGCACCCATTGATCGTACAGGCCGAACGGCAGCAACCGTGCATTGTTCATCGGTGCATAAATCCACGCGTCGTAACGCTTATCTCCCGCCCATTGGCTGTCACGTAGTTGTCGATACTCGCCACGCATACGCTCGAATTCCTCCGCTTTGCGCTGGCGCATTTGTTCGGGTGGCAGTGGCAGGGTGTAGAGATTTTCAAGCCGGGTGCGGGCGTTCAGCACCAGTTGAATGAACTGATCCCGTCGTTGTGCTTGCGTCCCGGTGTCTGGCGGCAGGCTTCGGTAGGCACGCCATTGGCGGGTACCTTCCTGCTCTACGAAGGTGGCGAATGATTCGTTGAACTCAGTGTCATCCTTCACATAAATACGCTGATGCGCCAGTTCGTGAAAAATCAGTGTGGCCAGGCGCTCGTCGCCCCAACCCATCATCGAGCTCATGATCGGATCGTTGAACCAGCCCAGGGTCGAATAGGCTTCGACGCCACCGATCGACACGTCCATGCCCTGCACTCGTTGCAGCGCCGCCTCGCCACGGGCCGCGCTCTGGCTGTAGTAACCGCGATAGGCCACGCAACCGGCGACAGGGAAGCAATGGTTCTGCGGCTTCAGGGAGAATTCCGGTGTGACAAACACATTCCAGACGACGAAGGGGCGGCCAATGTCCGCGTACAAGCGGTAGCTTTGGTTGTCAGGCAGGTGCAGCTGTTGGCTGGCGAAAGTCCGGGCCTTTTGAGATTCAGCCAGGTGAGCACGCAGTTTCTGATCTCGATGAGGATCGGCAATCACGCTGGAAACCGGTTCCCGTGCCCGCAGCAGTTGCCATTGGCCACTGGCCAGCTGGCTGTAGTAGCTGACGCTGGAGCAACCGTTGAGCAACAAAAGCAACACACCCGGAAACAAAATGCGTAAAACGCGATCAAGTAACCCAAGGCTTGGACGCGGCCTGATCAAAATAAAAAATTCCTGGAGAGTCTGCTCGCAAGACTATCCCGCTTGACTGGAGCTCCGCTATGCGCAAATTGATGCTGACGGGAGGCCTGCTGATGCTGGCCGGTTGTGCTGGATTCGGATTACCTCGCCATGATCCGAGCCAAGCGTGGATCGAGCTCGAATCGCATCAGGAGGACACTGCCCTGCAAGCGCTGGAAGTGGATAACAAGGCCGCCATCGACAAACGCTATTTCGAGGTGCAGCCCGGCAGTCATGAGCTGACGGTGCGCTACCTGTTTCCGGTCCAGCCCACCAACATTGGTCCCGACGCCGAGCCGCTGTGGCGCGATTGCCAGATGAATGTGAAATACAGCGGTTTCAACGCCGGGGAGCGCTATCAGTTGCAAGCGGGGAATATCGGATTTCGGCCGTGGGCCAAGCTTTACAACCAGCAGCGAAAAGTGATTGGCCAAGGCACACCGGCAGGCTGTCAACGCACCTGATCGGCGCTATTCTGAATATCCAGTATTCAGGACATTCATCATGCGCAGGTTGATGCTATTGCTCGCTGCGAGCGCCATTGCCGGCTGTTCGACCCCGATGCCGGCGGCCAACCCGCAAATGGCGTGGGTCGATTTCTCTACGCCATTTCCCAACGATAAATTGTTGATGGCCGAGCGGCTGGACGGTCAGCGATTGCGCGACGGGCGTTTTTTTCAGCTGACGCCCGGTAGCCACGAATTGACCGTTCGCTTCGATTTTGAAGTGCCTGGTGGCGGTTCGGACTTGTTCGACGGAGGCACGGAAAGGCTGTGCTACATGATCATCAACTACGATCATTTCGAAGCCGGCCAGCGTTATCTGCTGCAAGCCCGCTCCATGGCGTTCACCCCCGAAGCTCGCTTGTATAACGCCAAACGCGAAATTGTTGCCGAAGAACGCCAGATCAACTGTGTGCCATAAGGCTCATCAGCGGTCGTTCTTCTGGTAGATGATTTTTTTGGTGCCGTTTTCGCACGAGCCCACGACCATGTTCTGATCGTGTACTTCGTCGTTGGTGACGATCTCCAGGGTATAGGACGTCACTCCGCGGGCCTGGATCTTGGCTTCGATTTCGGCCTTGAGTTCTTCACAGGGTTTCGGCGCCGCCAGGGCCGAAGTGGCCAGTGCGCAACAGATAACCGTCAAGGCAAAACGTTTCATGGTTGAAGCTCCCTTGAAGCAGCACGCAGGATTCAGCGTTTTGGCTGCTGTCATTTATTCGACCACAGTTTTATGAGCCTTGTTTTGTTTCAAGGCAAAAAAGATCGCAACCTGCGACAGCACCTGCAGGTTCACTCAAAGCCAGTAGGAGCTGTCGAAGGCTGCGATCTTTTCATTTCAACGCTTAGCTGATCAACGTCGCATCCAGGCTGATTTTCGCGTTCAGCACTTTGGAGACCGGGCAGCCCTCTTTGGCCTTGTTGCTCAGCTCCTCGAATTGCGCCTGGCTGGCGCCGGGGATTTTGGCTTTGAGAATCAGTTTCACCGCCGTGATCGCAAAACCACCCTCCACCTGGTCCAGGGTCACTTCGGCATTGGTATCGATGCTGTCAGCCGTGAGGCCGGCATCACCGAGAATCATCGAGAAAGCCATGGAGAAGCACCCGGCGTGGGCCGCGCCGATCAACTCCTCCGGGTTGGTGCCCTTACCGCCTTCGAAACGAGCCTTAAAGCCGTAGGGCGCTTCCCTGAGAACGCCGGTTTCCGTGGAAATGGAGCCGATGCCGGTTTTCAGATCACCTTCCCAATGGGCCGATGCTTTTTTGATGATAGCCATGTCTGTCTCCTCAAGATTCGGTGCGAGGGCCGCACCTAAGGGCTTACGTTCGTTAAGGTTCTGAGGATAGTCCGCAGGTCAAAGTTCACGTATCGGATTAATCCGTCTCATTTGTAGGAATTTGCTCGGGTGCTATTGAAACTCGGGTATATGCCCTCATTGCATGAAACACGCTTTGGATTCGGCAGGTTTTCGTTCGCGAGAAAAAACCTGCGCCCTCAATTGGAGAAGCAGGTTCATGAAACGACTGTCCGATATCAAGTTTTCGACCCTCGATCTGGTCCCCGTGCGGGAAAACGGCAGCGCGGCCCAGTCGCTGCGCAATTCGCTGGACCTGGCGCAACACGTCGAGAAATTCGGTTACCACCGGTTCTGGGTCGCCGAACACCACAACATGGACGGCATTGCCAGTTCCGCGACTTCGGTGCTGCTGGGCTACCTGGCGGGTGGCACGTCGACCATTCGCGTGGGGTCCGGTGGGGTGATGCTGCCCAACCATGCGCCTTTGGTGATTGCCGAACAGTTCGGCACCCTTGAAAGTCTGTACCCGGGCCGCATCGACCTGGGTCTGGGGCGTGCCCCCGGTTCCGATCAAATGACGGCCCGTGCCCTGCGTCGCGAGCGTTCCGGCAGCGCGGATGACTTCCCGGAAGATGTAGCGGAACTGGTGCGTTATCTTGGCCCGCGCACGCCGGAACAGCGCGTCATCGCGATGCCGGGTACCGGTACGAATGTGCCGATCTGGTTGCTGGGCTCTAGCCTGTTCAGTGCACAACTGGCGGGCGAGCGCGGTTTGCCCTACGCCTTCGCTTCACATTTCGCACCGCGCTTCATGCATGAAGCGATTCGTGTCTACCGCAATCACTTCAAGCCTTCGGCGGTGCTGGACAAGCCCTATGTGATGCTTGGTGTGCCATTGGTGGCCGCTGACACCGACGAACAAGCCGACTATCTGGCCACCTCGGTGTTCCAGCGCATACTCGCGCTGATGCGCGGCCAGAGTCTGGTGCAGCGTCCACCGGTGAAAACCATGGATGGCCTGTGGCTGCCCCATGAGAGGGACGCGGTTATGGATTTCCTGGGGTTGGCCATGATTGGCAGCCCGCAGAAAATCCGCGCCAAGCTGGACGTGCTGGTCGAACAGACCCAGGCCGATGAGCTGATTTTTACCTGCGACCTATACGAACATGCCGATCGTCTGCATTCTTACGAATTGCTGGCCCAGGTCATGAAGGGCTGAGATTTAGTAGATTGACTGTAGGAGCGAGCTTGCTCGCGATGGTCGTTAACGATTACGCGTGTTTACCGGTTAAACGCGGCGCTCTTGAATCCATCGCGAGCAAGCTCGCTCCTGCAAGGGCGAGGCTGGCTTATCGCTTGTAGACGATTTCCTTGGTGCCCTTTTCACAGGTACCGACGACTTTTCCGCCAGAGGCGGTACCTTTATCGACAATTTCCAGCGAATAACCGGAAACGCCCTTGGCATCAAGTTTTGCCGCGATCTCGGCTTTCAGTTCTTCGCAGGATTTGACGTCAGCCGAGGCTGCCCCCGCCAGACTCAACAAACCTGCCGCCAAAATAAACTTCTTCATCAGTCGCATTCTCTGGTCGGATCAAAAGGGAACACCCAGCCTTTGGCCAGATTTAGTTATATAGCGCCTTGCCATTCCCTATGGCACTCGGCCAGCGCGCAAGTTCAGAAGGTTCGACCAACGTCAGCTGCTGGCAATCCTGAACCCGACCTTGAGCGTCACCTGGAAATGCGCAGCCTTGCCGTCCTTGATATGCCCGCGGGTTTCGGTCACTTCAAACCATTCCATGTACTTGAGGCTTTTGCTGGCTTCGGCCAGCGCGTTGTTGATCGCGTCTTCGATGCTGCTTGTGGACGAGCCAACCAGTTCGACTTTCTTGTAGGTGTGATGGTCAGTCATGGCGTTCTCCTTAGGGTGTGAAATACAGCCTAGCAGTGATTTTCGGTCTTACTTCTGTCGGTCGGACTGATATGTAAGTTCACATTTACTGCACTTTCTCGACCCCCTGAAGTCCCAACCAACACACGCCACTCATCAACAATGCAGGAGAGCCACCATGGCCAATAGCTCGTTACGTAAAGCCTCATTGCAAAGCATGGAAGCGGAGATCGAGAGTCTGCTCAAATCCTTGGAAAATCTTAAGGACGACGCCTCGGACGAGTCGCGTAAAACCCTCAAGGTGCTCAAGGGCAACGCCGAGAACGCGCTGAGACATTCGCGTCATCTGCTCTCCGATGCTTATGAAGAGGTCAAAGTGAAAACCCGGGAAACCGGGATTGCCACCCGGGACTACGCCCAGGAACATCCTTGGACGACAGCCGGTGTTGCCGTAGGCGCATTGGGCCTGCTGGCGGCCTACCTGCTATTCAAGCGCGGTGACTAATTCGTCTGGCGCAGCTCGTTCTTGAGCCATTGCGCCAGTTGCCGGGCGCGCCCGTCCGCGGCGCGCTTGGGCAGCCACAGCGCCAGTTGTGCCGGGGTTTCACTGAAACCCCAAGGGGCGACCAATCGGCCGGCCTTCAAGTCCTCGACGACAAGCGGCTCGGGAGCGATCGCCACACCCAGCCCGGCCACCGCCGCTTCCAGCAAGTAATACAAGTGCTCGAAACCCTGACCGTACTTCAACGCTTTGGCGTCGAGGCCGCTTTGCTGCGCCCAACTGGGCCAGGCTTGTGGACGCGAGGTGGTGTGCAGTACTGATTCATTGAGCAGGGCTGAGGCCGGTGCGGTTTTAAGCCTGTCGTAGCCGACGAACCGGGGGCTCATCACCGGGCCGATCCGTTCACTGGCAAGCTCGAACACTTGCATATCCGCTGGCCAGGGTGGCTCGGCAAACACCAGCAAGGCATCCAGGCCTGGACGGCGAGGATCAAGATCTCCTTCACCGGCCGACAGGTGCAAGCGCAGATCTGGCAGGTCGGCATTCAACCGTCCCAGGCGTGGAATAAACCAGCGTGCGAGCAGGCTGCCCGAGCAGCCGAGCACAAAGGGCGCATCGGCGGTGCTTTGGGTGAGTTCGGCGCACACCGTGCGCAGGCGCTCGAAGGCTTCAGCGCTGGCGTCGCGTAGGCGCATGCCGGCATCTGTGAGTTTCAGGCCGCGCCCTTCCTTGGTGAACAAGCTGACCCCGAGGTGTTCTTCGAGTACTTTCAGTTGGCGGCTGACCGCGCCGTGAGTGACGTGCAACTGTTCCGCAGCCTGACTGACGCTATTGAGGCGGGCGGTGGCTTCGAAGGCGCGCAAAGCATTTAAGGGGGGCAGGTCGTGGCTCATGGTATGTGTGAGTTTTCCTGACAGGTTGCGGCGATCTTATCGGTTTTCAGACCTCCGCGGCAGGGGTAGAGTGAAGCCCACTATCTCTTCACGCATTCAACTGGAGCGCCCCATGACCCAGACTAATCTGCGCAACGGCCCTGACGCCAACGGCCTGTTCGGCGCGTTCGGCGGCCGTTATGTCGCTGAAACCCTGATGCCGCTGATCCTGGATCTGGCCCGTGAATACGAAGCGGCCAAGGAAGATCCTGCATTCAAGGAAGAATTGGCCTACTTCCAGCGCGACTACGTCGGTCGTCCGAGCCCACTCTACTTCGCTGAACGCCTGACCGAGTTCTGCGGTGGCGCCAAGATCTATCTCAAGCGTGAAGAGCTCAACCACACCGGCGCGCACAAGATCAACAACTGCATCGGTCAGATCCTGCTGGCGCGGCGCATGGGCAAGAAACGCATCATCGCCGAGACCGGCGCCGGCATGCACGGGGTGGCGACCGCTACCGTGGCCGCGCGTTTTGGCCTGGACTGCGTGATCTACATGGGCACCACTGACATCGAGCGTCAGCAGGCCAACGTCTTCCGCATGAAATTGCTGGGCGCCGAAGTGATCCCGGTCGTGGCCGGCACCGGCACCCTGAAGGACGCAATGAACGAAGCGCTGCGTGACTGGGTGACCAACGTCGACAGCACCTTCTACCTGATCGGTACCGTAGCCGGTCCGCACCCTTATCCAGCGATGGTTCGCGACTTCCAGGCCGTTATCGGCAAGGAAACCCGCGACCAGCTGCAAGCCCAGGAAGGCCGTCTGCCGGACAGCCTGGTGGCGTGCATCGGTGGCGGCTCCAACGCCATGGGCCTGTTCCACCCGTTCCTCGACGACAAGAGCGTCGAAATCATCGGTGTTGAAGCGGCCGGCTACGGCATCGAAACCGGCAAACATGCAGCCAGCCTGAATGGCGGCGTACCGGGTGTGTTGCACGGCAACCGTACCTTCCTGTTGCAGGACGACGATGGTCAGATCATCGACGCCCATTCGATCTCGGCAGGCCTGGACTACCCGGGCATCGGCCCGGAACACGCCTGGTTGCATGACATCGGCCGTGTTCAGTACACCTCGGTGACAGACGACGAAGCACTCGCCGCTTTCCACCAATGCTGCCGCCTGGAAGGGATTATTCCTGCACTGGAAAGCGCCCATGCCCTGGCCGAAGTGTTCAAGCGTGCACCGACCCTGCCGAAGGATCACCTGATGGTGGTCAACCTGTCGGGTCGCGGGGACAAAGATATGCAGACCGTGATGCACCACATGGAACAATCGAAGCAGGAGAAACACTGATGAGCCGCCTGCAAACGCGTTTTGCCGAACTCAAGGAACAGAACCGCGCCGCTCTGGTGACCTTCGTCACCGCTGGCGACCCGGGCTATGACACTTCCCTGGCGATCCTCAAGGGTTTGCCGGCCGCTGGCGCCGATGTGATCGAGCTGGGCATGCCCTTCACCGATCCGATGGCCGATGGCCCGGCGATCCAGCTCGCCAACATCCGCGCCCTGGCCGCCAAGCAGAACCTGGCGAAAACCCTGGAAATGGTTCGCGAGTTCCGCAAGGACAACAACGAAACGCCGCTGGTGTTGATGGGTTACTTCAACCCGATCCACAAGTACGGCGTACCGCGCTTCATCGCCGAAGCAAAAGAGGCCGGTGTCGATGGCCTGATCGTGGTCGACATGCCGCCCGAGCATAACGGCGAACTGTGCGATCCGGCCCAGGCGGCCGGTCTGGATTTCATCCGTCTGACCACGCCAACCACCGACGATGTGCGTCTGCCAACGGTTCTGAACGGTAGCTCCGGGTTTGTGTATTACGTATCCGTTGCCGGTGTGACCGGCGCCGGTGCGGCGACACTGGAGCACGTCGAAGAAGCGGTCGCTCGCCTGCGTCGCCATACCGACCTGCCGATCAGCATCGGTTTCGGCATTCGTACGCCGGAGCAAGCGGCGTCGATTGCGCGTCTGGCGGACGGCGTGGTGGTGGGTTCGGCACTGATCGATCACATCGCCAATGCCTCGACGCCGGATCAGGCAATCGATGGCGTGCTGAGCCTGTGCTCGGCACTGGCCGACGGCGTGCGTAAGGCTCGCGTCAGCTGAAGGTAAAGTTCCTGATACAGAGGAATTAGAGCCTCCCGACACAGACTAACCAGCAAGACCGAGGGCTTCAGGACTACGTTCTGAAGCCCTTTTTGCTGCATGTGTTGTGAGGAAAGCCCTAATGAAAATGCCGAAACGTCTGATTGCCAGCCTGGGCGTGCTGATGCTCAGCGCAACCCCATTGCTGCACGCCAGCGCCGATCAACGCGACGATCACGACCGCGGCGGCCCGCAGCAGGGCCATTACGACAATCGCGGTGACGATCACCGTGGCGGACAGGACAACCATCGTGGCGGCCCTCCGCCTCGGGACTTCGGCCCGGTGCGCCAGACCATTCACGACAATCACGGCTATTTCGTACGCGGCGCGCCGCCACCACCGGGTATTCATTTGGAGCGTGGTCGGCCACTGCCTCATGGCTACTACGGTGAGCGACTGGATAACCGCGCACTGGGGCGGCTGCCTTACTACCCTGGCTACGAATGGCGCCGTGCGGGCGGCGATATTGTGCTGATCGCGGTGGGGAGCGGGATTGTTTACGAAGTGTTGGAAGGGGTTTTGTACTAGGTAAGAAGATGGCTCACAAGATGCGTTCGCATGCCCCAATACGTTAGTGACCTGAGGGAGAACGAAAACTGTGACTTGGCGGTCATCATGCGAGAAACAGGGCTGATCTTCTTCTAACGCAACTCGATAGTGGCGTTCTTTATCCAAGTCGCTACACTGCGCCAGCCGTTCATTTTCCTTTAGAGGCTTGCGCATGAAATTTCGTTTTCTACTGTGGATGCTGGGTTTGTTGATGGGCAAGGCCAGTCGGAGCAATCCGGCGTTTCAGCAGCAGTTGGGTGACAAGGAACTGGTGTTTCAGCTGCAGACCCTGGACGGGAAAGTGGCGCGGCATTTTCGGGTGAAGGACCAGCGCATCACCAGCAAGTCCGGGGTGTATGCTGAGCCGGCGTTCGCCATTGCCTTCAAGGATGCCGGGTATGGCTTCGCCACGATGCAGGCGAAGAACAAGCAACTGGCGTTCATGACGGGGATTCAGGACAAGTCGATTCAGATCAAGGGCAATCCGGCACTGGTGATCTGGTTTCAGGGGTTGACCAAGTATTTGAAGCCGAAGAAGATCAAGCCAAAGGCTTAAGGCCTGTCAGATAAATCGCAGTGGATTCTTCGCGAGCAGGCTCGCTCCCACAGGGAATACCTGACCTCTGTGGGAGCGAGCCTGCTCGCGAATGCTTTTAAGCCTGGCTGAACTGCGAAGCCAGTTCGCGCAACAGCACTTCGGCTTCGAGGACTTTGCTGACGACGTCTTCAGCTTTGGCGCGGCTCAGGCCGAGGCGTTCGAGCAGGGCGTCGGGGATGTCTTCGTCGGGGCCGGAGCCGATGCCACGGCTGCGCAGCAGGCGCACGGCCAGGCACACCAGGTTCGGGTACTCGGCGTAGGCGCCGTCGTAGCCCGGGTCGTGCTGGAAGCGCAGTGCGGTGGCCAGCTCATCAGGCATGTCCCAGTAACGCATCAGCCACGCACCGATCTGTTCGCGGCTGATGCCCAGCAGGTGTTGCTCGATGTAGCTGTGGCACAGGTGCGGATTAACCTCCAGGTGGCGGCAGATCAGCGAAAAGTGCGGCGGGAATACGTGGGCCAGCAGCAGATAACCGAAGTTGTGCAGCAGGCCCGCCAAGTAGGTCAGGCCGGCTTCCGGGCGCTGGGCGCGTGGCATGGCGCGGGTCAGGCCTTCGATGACGGCGGCGGTGTAGATCGATTGCTGCCAGTACGGTGTGCTCTGTTGCGGATGGTCTTTGGGCAGGCTCAGGGTTTTACCAAGAGCCAGGCCCAGCGCCAGGTTGATCACCAGATCGAAACCCAGCACTCGCACGATGGCGTCTTCCACCGAGCGAATCTTGCCTGGCGAAGCGTAGTACGGCGACGCAGCCCAACTCACCACTTGCGCAGCCAGGGCCGGGTCGGTTTCGACCACGCCGGTGATGTCGTCGATGGTGGCGTTGGGGTCGACGCGCAGCTTGATGATTTTCTGCGCGGTTTCGGCCAGCGGCGGAATTTCGATGGTTGCCTCCAGGCGTTGCTGGATGCGCCGCGCGGTGAATGCCTGGACCGCCTGGGTGATTTCAGCGCGGTCATCATCGGGGCGGTCGAGGTTCGGGCGAATGCTGCTCAGGGCTTCGCCGAAGTTGGCGGCGCTGGCCTTGTTGAGCATCGATTTGAACGCTTCGCTGGTGATTTCCAGCAGGACGCCCGGCTCACCCGAATTGACCAGCACCGTCGGCTCGCGCAGCAGGCTTTCGTCATACAGGCACGGCGAGCTGGTGAGGGCCGGCAGGCCTGGCAGCAGGCTCAGGCTGTGTTTGCCGAGCATCTTTACCAGGCGCTCGGTCGGCACGGCGGTGAGGCGGCGGCCAGTGAGTTCGGTGAGGCGGTTGAGATCGAGCAACTGGCTCTGCGGAAACAGCACCATCAGCGCGCCAATGGCGTCGTCGAGCAGTACAGCCTGGACTTTGCGCGCCGGGTTCAAGCCGTGATGATCGAGGACTTCCTCGTAGGCAATACCCAGTTTGCCCAGCAGCAGCCGAATAACCGACGGAGCGTGCGGGGAGGCGGGTGCGAGGGCAACTTCGGTCATGGTCTGTATCCGGACTAAAACAATTGCAGGAGTATAACCAGCTTGCTCAAACCCATCCTCCAGAAACTGCGACGGTGCTCACACTTGGCCGTATTGCTGCCCGTGGCGCAGCCAGCGGTCGAGTAACGGGCTAACGTGGTCCGGCCAGCGCTCCAGCAAGGCCTGAGCGGCATCGCGCACGGCGGGCAACAGGTCGGCATCGCGCATCAGGTCGGCGACCTTGAACTGGAGCAGGCCGGTCTGCCGTGTGCCGAGCATTTCGCCGGGGCCACGCAGTTCGAGGTCTTTTTCGGCGATGACAAAGCCGTCGTTGGTTTCGCGCATGATGCCCAGGCGCTGACGACCGATCTGCGACAACGGCGGATGGTAAAGCAGCACGCAGTGGCTGACGGCGCTGCCCCGGCCGACGCGTCCACGCAACTGGTGCAGTTGCGCCAGGCCCAGGCGTTCGGGGTTTTCGATGATCATCAGACTGGCGTTGGGCACGTCCACGCCGACTTCGATCACCGTGGTAGCCACCAGCAATTGCAAGTTACCGGCCTTGAACTCGGCCATCACCGCGGCTTTTTCGGCGGGCTTCATGCGGCCATGGATCAGCCCCACTTTCAGCTCACCGAGGGCGGCGGTCAGGTCTTCGTAGGTGGTTTCGGCAGCCTGGCAGGTCAGTTCTTCTGACTCTTCGATCAGCGTGCAGACCCAATAGGCCTGACGCCCTTCGGCACAGGCGCTGCGCACCCGTTCGATGACTTCGACACGCCGGGTATCGGTGATCAGCACGGTATTGACCGGGGTCCGGCCGGGCGGCAATTCGTCGAGGATCGAGGTGTCGAGGTCGGCGTAGGCGCTCATGGCCAATGTGCGCGGGATCGGGGTGGCGGTCATGATCAGCTGGTGCGGACACATGCGGCCGCCGACCCCTTTCTGCCGCAAGGCCAGTCGCTGCTGCACGCCGAAGCGGTGCTGCTCGTCGATAATCACTAGCGCCAGGTTCTTGAACTGCACTTCGTCCTGGAACAACGCATGGGTGCCGACCACCATCGGGGTGCCATTGGCAATCTGCTCCAGCGCGGCCACGCGGTTCTTGCCCTTGAGTTTGCCGGCCAGCCACGCAACTTCGATGCCCAGCGGTTCGAGCCAGCGCTTGAAGGTGATGAAGTGTTGCTCCGCGAGAATTTCAGTAGGCGCCATCAGCGCCACTTGATAACCGGCTTCCAGAGCCTGCAGCGCGGCGAGGGCGGCGACCACGGTTTTACCCGCGCCGACGTCGCCCTGAATCAGCCGCAGCATGGGCTCGCGCTGACTCAGGTCGTAGGCGATTTCGTTGCCGACCCGTTGCTGCGCGCCCGTGGGGTTGAACCCGAGATTGGCCAGGTATTGGGCCGGCAGGTGCGTGGCCTTGGGCATGGCCGGCGCGCGCAGCGAGCGCATGCTTTCGCGCAGCCGCTGCTGGGACAGCTGATGGGTCAGCAGCTCCTCGAAGGCCAGGCGATGCTGCGCCCAGTGATGACCGAGGGCGAGTTCGTCGACATCGGCATCGGCCGGCGGGTGGTGCAGGTAGCGGATCGCATCGGCCAGTGGCGCGAGTTGGTAATCACGGGCCAGTTCGGTCGGCAGCCAGTCGGGCAGGCTGGTGGGACCGAGCAACGTCAGGGTTTGCATGCACAGTTGGCGCAGGCGCTGTTGCGTCAGGCCTTCGGTGAGCGGGTACACCGGGGTCAGGGTTTCATCCACTGGCGGCGGTTCGTCGCCAGTAAGGGCGCGGTATTCCGGGTGGTAGATTTCCAGTCCCGACGCGCCGGGCCGCGCTTCGCCGTAGCAGCGAATCCGTGTGCCGCGCTTGAGGCCTTCTTTCTGTGCGTTGCTGAAATGGTAGAAGCGCAGGCTGAGTCCGCCGGTGCCATCCTGCAGGCGCACCACCAGACTGCGGCGACGCCCCATGACCACGTCGGCACCGCTGACGGTGCCTTCGATCACGGCATCTTGCCCGGGGCGCAGCGCGCCGATCGGGACCACACGGGTGCGGTCCTGATATCGCAGCGGCAGGTGAAACAGCACGTCCTGGAGATTTTCCAGGCCAACCTTGGCCAGTTTCTCAGCCATGGCTTCACCGACACCCTTGAGTGCCGTCACCGACACTTGCGACAACTCGGTCATGACGCTTGCTTAGCCCGCCACCACCTGCGCGGACGGCTTGGCCACCGAGCACAGGCGAATGGAGTCGGCGAGGATTTCGATTGCCTTGGGTCGCGGGAAGCTCGCGCGCCAGGCGATGGCCACGGTGCGGTAGGGCGTTGGTGCGGACAGCGGCCGAACTTCGATCACGCCAGGGGCGTAGTGGTGGCTGTCGACCGCCGACAGCGGCAGGATCGAAACGCCGAGGCCGGATGCGACCATGTGGCGGATGGTTTCCAGCGAGCTGGACTCCACCGTGGTGTGCTTGGCGCCGTCGTTGCCTTTGGTCAGGGTCGGGCAGGCTTCAAGTACCTGGTCGCGGAAGCAGTGGCCTTCGCCGAGCAGCAGCAGGCTCTTATCGTTGAGCAGGCCGGCGTCGATGGATTCCTTTTGCGTCCACGGGTGCTGGGCCGGCATCAGCACGTAGAACGGCTCATCGTATAGCTGCAGGGTCAGCACGTCGGCTTCGTTGAACGGCAGGGCGATGATGATCGCGTCGAGCTCACCGTTGCGCAGCTTGTCGCGCAGCACATGGGTGAAGTTTTCTTCGATGTACAACGGCATCTGCGGAGCGACCCGGTGCAGTTGCGGAATCAGGTGTGGAAACAAGTACGGGCCGACGGTATAGATCGCGCCGACTTTCAGCGGCGCGGTCAGCTGGTTCTTGCCGGCTTGGGCCAGTTCGCGAATGCCTTGGGCCTGTTCCAGGACTTTTTGGGCCTGGGCCACAATGCCTTCACCCACCGGGGTCAGGCGCACGGCACTTTTACTGCGCTCGAAAATCAGCACACCGAGTTCGTCTTCAAGCTTTTTCACGCCCACCGACAGAGTCGGCTGGCTGACGTGGCAACGCTCGGCCGCGTGGCCGAAGTGCTGCTCTTGGGCGAGGGTAACGATGTAGCGTAATTCTGTGAGAGTCATAGCAAGCGTCCATGAAGATGCGGGCCAAGCATACCGCCTGCAATCGATAGACGCACGTTATCAGAAGGTAGGTGTCGAGTGACACCGGGCAATGTCGGTTTGCCGCGGGCAGATATGCAAAAGGCACCTTTCGGTGCCTGTCTGGTTGTTGCGAGAACCTATGTGGGAGCGAGCCTGCTCGCGAAAGCGGTTTGACATCCAGTGGATGTTAAATGTGCTGGCCTCTTCGCGAGCAGGCTCGCTCCCACAATGGTTGGGTGATGATTTACCGCCGGCGGTTTTCCAGCGAGTAAACAAAGGGTGCAACAATTTCGATGGAGCCGTTGTTCAGCATGTCGGCCGGTGGTTTTGGCAGGGGCTGGGCGCGGCGAATCATGTCGAGAGTTGCCCGGTCCAGATCAGCCGTGCCGGAGCTACCCACCAGTTCAAATGACAACACGTTGCCTTCGGCATCCACGACAAAACGCAGGCGGTTCATGCCTTGCTTGCCCCGTGCCTGTGCGCTGGCCGGGTATTTTTTGTACTTGGCCAGATGCGCGAGCAGGGTGCCTTGCCAGCTGGCCTTGGCCGCCACTTGAGCGGCCGATGGACCGGGCGCAGGCTGAGCGGATTTCTCGGTCGGCGCTGGAGTCGGCGGTGCTTCGCTCGGTTTTGCCTCGGACGGCTTTTCCTTCGGCGGCTCGGGCTTTTTCTCCACGGGCTTGGGCGGTTGAGGCTTCGGCTTGGGCTTGACTGGTTTCGGTACCGCGATCTCGGCCTTTGGCGCTTCGGCGAGCTTCGGTATCGGCAGTTCTTCAACCGGAGCCGGCGGCTGCGGTGGGGTGACGACCTTCGGCGGTGCGGGCGGTGGCGGGGCTGGGATCGGTGCCAGCTCGACCATCATTGCCTGGGGCGGCAATTCGATGGGCGGGCGGGCCGTCCAGTTCACGGCCAGCGCAATGGCCAGCGCGTGAACACCCAGCACCACAGCCAGGCTACCGCTGTAGCGCGTCAGCTTATGGCGCGTCGTGATCATTTCTTGACTGCCGTCTCGAGTCCAACCAGACCGACCTTCAGATAACCGGCCGAGCGCAGGTTGTCCATCACGCTCATCAGGTCGCCGTAATCCACGCCTTTATCGGCCTGGAAGAAGATCGTCGTGTCTTTCTTGCCCTGAGTCCTGGCGTCGAGCGTTGCGCCGAGTGCTTCAGCCTTCACTTCCTCTTCGCCCAGGAACAGGCGTTGGTCAGCCTTGACGCTGAGGAACACCGGCTTCTCCGGCCGCGGTGCCGGTTTGGCGGTGGACGCAGGCAGGTCGACCTTGATATCCACGGTGGCCAGCGGGGCCGCCACCATGAAAATGATCAACAGCACCAGCATCACGTCAATGAACGGCGTGACGTTGATTTCGTGGTTCTCGGACAGATCGTCGTCTGCCCCTTCTTTCAAATGCAGGCCCATGGCCGATTACCCCACTTTCACCATGTGCGGTTGCGAGCTGCGCTCAGGCTGGTGATCGAGGTCGCGGCTGACCAGCAGCAGGACTTCTGCCGAAGCGTCGGACACTTGCGCCTTGTAACCGGCGATGGAGCGGGCAAACACGTTGTAGATCACCACCGCAGGAATCGCCGCGACCAGACCGAGGGCAGTCGCCAGCAGGGCTTCGGCGATGCCGGGAGCCACGACGGCGAGGTTGGTGGTCTGGGTTTTGGCGATGCCGATGAAGCTGTTCATGATGCCCCATACGGTACCGAACAGGCCGACGAACGGCGCGGTGGAGCCGATGGTGGCGAGTACGCCGGTGCCGCTGCTCATGTTGCGACCGCAGGCGGCCACCAGGCGCTCAAGGCGGAAGCTGACGCGTTCCTTGATGCCTTCTTTCTCGCGGCTGCTGACCGACAAATGCATCTCTTCCAGGGCGTCATGTACCAAGAGGTTGGCCAGGGTGCCTGGTTTGGTTGCCGATGCGGCGGCTTCCTTGAGCGTGGCGGCTTTCTTCAGGTGTACGATTTCGTTGCGCAGACGACGCTTGGCGCCCATCAGCTCGAAGCCTTTGGCAATCCAGATGGTCCAGGTGATGATCGAGGCGATCGCCAGGCCGATCATCACGATCTTCACGATGATGTCGGCGTTCTGGTACATGCCCCACGGAGACAGGTCATGGGCCATGCCCAGGCTATTGTCGGCTTCGAGGACTTCAGGAACGTCTTCACCGAGCGCTTCTTGTGCAGGTGCTGCCTGGGCCGGATCGGTTGCGGCAGGAGCAGCAGCGGGGGCGGCGTGGTCAGCCGGGGCCGCTGCAGTAGCGGTCGGGGTGGCGGGTGTTTGTGCGTCAGCGAACGCCGCGGTCGGTGCCAGCATCAGGCTGAGCAGCAGGGCGGCCACCGCGCTCCAGGCGCGAGGTCGTTTGGTTGGCGAAGCGGGGATTTGATTGCGTGTCATGCTGGCCGGACCTGAGATAGAAAAACGATGATGCTCTTCCAGGCCTCGTAAGGCCGAGAACAAAAGTGGCGCGTATTATTGCAAGTAATTCTTGTTAACAGAAGTAATAGAGTATCTTTTTTTCCTGTATTGCTAGCCGCTCGTCCATTGCCGGCGCTAGTCTGTGCGTTTCCAAGGGGAGTTTTCTGATGTCCGCGCCTTCTGTTTTGATCGCCGGTTGCGGTGATGTCGGCAGCCGTCTGGCCACGCAATTGTTGACCGCCGGTTGGGAGGTTCATGGCCTGCGGCGCGACATCTCGCGCCTGCCCCAGGGTGTGGTTGGCGTTGCCGGCGACTTGTTCAACAAGGAATGTCCGGCGACCTGGCCGATTGGTGCGGTGGATTACCTGGTGTACTGCGCAGCCGCCACTGATCACGATGAGGCCGGTTACCGCGCTGCTTACATTCAAGGCTTGAAGCACGTGCTCGAGTGGCTGGACGACTACGGGCAGGTGCCCAATCGCCTGCTGTTCGTTTCCAGCAGCAGCGTTTACGGTCAGCAAGAGGGTGAGTGGGTTGACGAGAAGTCGCCAACGGTCGCGGCTGGCTATTCAGGGCGGGTGATGCTCGAAGCCGAGCAGATTGCCCTTGATAGTGGCATCCCGGCGAGCATCGTGCGTTTGACTGGCATTTACGGTCCGGGCCGTGAGTGGTTGCTGACCCAGGTGCGCCGTGGTTATCGCGTGGCTGTCGATCCGCCTTTGTACGCCAATCGGATTCATGCCGACGACGCCGCCGGGTTGATGGCGTGCCTGCTTGAGGCGGATCGGCGTGGCGTGGCGCTGGATGATGTGTACATCGGTGTCGATGACGCACCGGCAGCGCTGGCGGATGTGGTGGGCTGGTTGCGTGAGTATCTGGGCGTGACCGAATGGGCGGACGACGCCACTGTGCGCCGCACCGGGAGCAAGCGCTGCAGTAATGCGAGGGCGAAGGCGTTGGGATGGGCGCCGAAGTACCCGAGCTTCCGCGAGGGTTATGCCGCGATCCTCGAAGGACGCTGCTGAATTCCAATCACCCCATAACAACTGTGGGAGCGAGCAGGCTCGCTCCCACGTGGGACCTTCTTTGCAGTTAGACCCGGGTTACTGCTTTTCCAGCAACCACTTGCGATCCCCCGGCGTGAACTGAGGCATTTCATCCGCCAAGGCGGTATTCACAACCTGGAAGATTTCCAGCTCTTTGCCTTTGCGCGCAAAGATCCATGGATTTCCCTGGCCATTGAGTTGCAGCCACATGTTGTCGTTGCCGCCACTCATCGAGGCGCAATCACCGGCCAGGCACAATGCATAACGATCAGCGCCCTGGAGGCCGGTCACCTGGCCGTCAGCCTGAAACTGAACGGTGTTGCCTTCGCCGGGGCCGCTGATGACTTTCCAGCTTCCGCCCATGTAGGCCGAATACAACGCGCGTTCGAAGCTGGCACCAATCGGTGCGCCATCCGGCACCGGGATCAATGCGCGGTCGAAGACCTGTGCGGGTTCGTTCTCGGTCGCGGCCTGGCTCAGTTGTTTGCCGTCGCGCTTCAGTTCACTGCCGGAACTGCCGTAAAAGTCGATTTTCCAGGCGCCGGACTCTTCGCCCGACAGCTTGCCGTCGACATTTTCAAAGCCATTGGTGTAACGGGCCTGACCGGCCTTGGTGTTGACGTCCCATTCCAGGTTCGGGCCATAAGCCTGGAGCGCTTCGCGCAGGGGGAGGCCCTTGGATGCAGCATCAATCGCCACCTGATTGATCCAGGTGCCGCTGATATCTCGGTCGGCAGGGTCGCTGGCACAACCGCCCAGAAGCAGGGCGAGCAGCGAGAGAGCAAGCGCTTTGCGCATGGTGGAATCCTTTCAAGCTTTCTTTACAGCAGAGCAGTCGGCGCAGCCTGAGGCTGCGCCGGACACATTACTCGATGACCAGGATGGCATCCATTTCAACCTGCGAACCCTTTGGCAGGGCCGCTACGCCAATGGCGGCGCGGGCTGGGTAAGGCTGGTCGAAGTACTTGCCCATGATCTCGTTGACCTTGGCGAAGTGGCTCAGGTCGGTGAGGAAGATGTTCAGTTTGACGATGTCCTTGAACGAACCACCGGCGGCTTCAGCCACGGCTTTGAGGTTCTCGAAGACCTGGACGGTCTGGGCTTCGAAGCCTTCAACCAGTTCCATGGTTTTTGGGTCCAGAGGAATTTGACCCGACATGTAGACGGTGTTGCCAGCCTTGATCGCCTGGGAGTAAGTACCGATGGCGGCCGGGGCCTTGTCGCTGGTGATAACAGTCTTGGTCATGAATGACTCCTTGTAATTGATGGTTGGCTACGCGCGCATGCGGGTGATGCGGATCACCCCGGTCAGGGCGCGCAGTTTCTTGATCACGCGGGCCAGGTGCACACGGTCGTGTACGCTGACCACCAGTTGGACCACGCTGATGCGACCATCGCGTTCGTCCATGCTGATTTTTTCGATGTTGCCGTCGGCCGCGTTGACGCTGCTGGCCAGCAAGGCGATCAGGCCGCGCTGGTGCTCCAGTTCGACGCGCAGTTCGACATTGAATTCACCAGTGACATCCTTGGCCCATGAGAGCTGGATGCACTTTTCCGGGTTATGGCGGATTTCGCTGATGTTGCGGCAGTTGTCCAGGTGCACGACCATGCCTTTGCCGGCGGACAGGTGGCCGACGATCGGATCGCCCGGGATCGGCGTACAGCACTTGGCGTAGCTCAGTACCAGGCCTTCAGTACCGCGAATGGCCAGCGGACCTTCCGGACTTGGCAACTGTTCGCCCTCGCCGAGTAACCGGCGCGCCACCACATAGGCCATGCGATTACCCAGGCCGATGTCTTCGAGCAGGTCTTCGATCAGTTCGAGGCGATACTCGGTGAGCATGGCCTTGACGCGTTCAGCCTGGATTTTCTCCAGCGAGCTGTCGAAACCGTTGAGGACTTTGTTCAGCAGGCGCTCACCCAGGCTGATGGACTCGGAACGGCGTTGCAGTTTCAGCGCATGGCGGATGTGCGTGCGCGCCTTGCCGGTGACCACGAAGTTGAGCCAGGCCGGGTTCGGTCGCGCACCGGGGGCGCTGACGATTTCCACGGTGGAGCCGCTTTGCAGCGGTTCGGACAGCGGCGCGAGACGCCGATTGATCCGACAGGCAATACAGCTGTTGCCCACGTCGGTGTGCACCGCGTAAGCGAAGTCGACCGCCGTGGAGCCCTTGGGCAACTCCATGATCCGGCCCTTTGGCGTGAACACATAGACCTCGTCCGGGAACAGGTCGATCTTCACGCTTTCGATGAATTCCAGCGAGTTGCCGGCGCGCTGCTGCATCTCCAGCACGCCTTTGACCCACTGGCGGGCACGGGCGTGAGTGCCTTTTGGCTGCTCGTCGCCACTGGATTTGTACAGCCAATGGGCGGCGATGCCGTTGTTGGCCATCTCTTCCATTTCACGGGTGCGGATCTGGATCTCGATCGGAACACCGTGCATGCCGAACAGCGTGGTGTGCAGCGACTGATAGCCGTTGGCCTTGGGGATCGCGATGTAATCCTTGAAGCGGCCCGGCAATGGCTTGTACAAATTATGAACAGCACCCAGCACGCGGTAGCAGGTATCGACCTTGTCGACGATGATCCGGAACGCATAGACGTCCATGATCTCGTTGAAAGCCCGACGCTTGCCGCGCATTTTCTTGTAGATGCCGTAGAGGTGCTTCTGGCGACCGCTGACCTCGCCCTGAATGCCATCGATGGCCAGGCAGTGACTGAGGGACTCTTCGATCTTGTTGACGATTTCCTTGCGGTTGCCCCGGGCGCGTTTGACCGCCTGGTAGATCCGCGCGGAACGCATCGGGTGCATGGCCTTGAAGCCGAGGTCTTCGAATTCTATGCGGATGGCGTGCATGCCCAGCCGATTGGCGATGGGCGCATAGATTTCCAGGGTTTCCTTGGCGATGCGCCGGCGTTTTTCGCCGGACAACACTTCCAGCGTGCGCATGTTGTGCAGGCGGTCAGCCAGCTTGACCAGGATCACGCGAATGTCGCGAGCCATGGCCATGGCCATTTTCTGGAAGTTTTCGGCCTGGGCCTCGGCCTTGGTCTCGAAGTTCATCTGGGTCAGTTTGCTGACCCCATCGACCAGTTCGGCCACGGTTTCGCCGAACTGCGCTTGTAGCGCTTCCTTGGCAATACCGGTGTCTTCGATCACGTCATGCAGCATGGCTGCCATCAGGCTTTGATGGTCCATATGCATGTCGGCAAGAATATTCGCTACCGCAAGCGGGTGCGTGACGTACGCCTCACCGCTACGGCGGCGTTGGCCGTCGTGGGCTTGTTCGGCGTAGAAATACGCTCGGCGGACCAGGTTGACCTGGTCATTGCCGAGGTAGGTCGATAAGCGATCGGCGAGGGCGTCTATGCTCGGCATGATATCTCCTGCCGAAAGCTTTGTTCCCGCGCCGTGCTACGTCGACCAGGCATAGGCTTAGACGGCCTCGTTGGACTCGTCCTCGAATGCAGCAAAAAGCGGTTCATCTTCAACGATTTCGGCTTCGGCGATAGCTGCGTAGTCGATCAGGCCTTCAGCGATTTCACGCAGGGCGACGACGGTAGGCTTGTCGTTTTCCCATGCTACTTTCGGCTCTTTGCCGCCGGTGGCCAGTTGACGGGCACGCTTGGTAGAGAGCATGACCAGCTCAAAGCGGTTATCCACGTGTTCTAGGCAGTCTTCAACGGTTACGCGGGCCATGGTCTTCCTCGTAGCAAATGCAATATGCGCGCTGCCCGGATGGGCGAGCGGACTCAACAGTTTAAAAAATCACCAGCGATTAGGGAAGCGCTGATTTTTTGATCAAGCTCTTCAACGCGCTGCAAGTGCCAATGTAAAGCCCTTGCAGCGGTTTTGGGAAGAGTGGATCAGCCCAGCAATTCAGCCAGCAGTTTGCCAAAACGTTGCTGTTGGCGTTTCTGTTGCAGCTGATTGGCGCGGAAAATCGCCTTCAGATCGTGCAAGGCGTGGGCGAAATCGTCATTGATGATCAGGTAGTCGTAGTCGACGTAGTGGCTCATTTCACTGACGGCTTCGCGCATGCGGCCGTCGATGATCTCGTCGCTGTCCTGGCCGCGATTGGTCAGGCGCTGGTGCAAGGCCTGAAGTGACGGCGGCAGAATAAAGATCGAGCGGGCCTGAGGCATCAGTTTGCGCACTTGCTCGGCACCCTGCCAGTCGATTTCCAGAATCAGGTCGTGACCCTCATCCAGCGTTTGCTGCAGATGGCTTTGCGAGGTGCCGTAGAGATTGCCGAACACTTCGGCGCGCTCAAGGAAATCCCCGTGTTCGATCATCTTCACGAATTCGCTGCGTTCGACGAAGTGATAGTTCACGCCGTCCACTTCACCAGGGCGCATGGCGCGGGTGGTGTGGGAAACGGAAACGCGGATCTCCGGATCGGCGTCGGTCAGGGCCTTGACCAGGCTGCTCTTGCCCGCGCCCGATGGGGCGGAAATGATGTACAGGGTGCCGGTGCTGTGGGTCATGTCGGGTATGCCTTACTCAATATTCTGCACTTGTTCGCGCATCTGCTCGATCAACACCTTGAGGTTGACCGCCGCTTGGGTGCTGCGCGGGTCGAAGGCTTTGGAGCCCAGTGTATTGGCTTCGCGGTTGAGTTCCTGCATCAGGAAGTCCAGGCGTCGTCCGGCCGCGCCGCCGGATTTGAGGACCCGGCGAACTTCGATGATGTGAGTGCTCAGGCGATCCAGTTCTTCGGCGACGTCGCTTTTTTGCGCGAGCATGACCATTTCCTGCTCCAGGCGCTGCGGGTCCATCTCGGCCTTCATGTCGGCAAAGCGGTCGAGCACTTTCTGGCGCTGGGTGGCGAGCATCTGCGGAACCAGTTCGCGCAGGATCACCACGTCTTCTTCAATGGACGTCAGGCGATCGTTGATCAACCGCGCCAGCTCCGCGCCTTCGCGCTCGCGGCCGGCCTTGAGCTCTTTCAAGCCCTGGTTGAACAGTGCCAGTGCTTCGGTGTTCAGCGCTTGCGGGTCGGTCGCGTCGCCCACCAATACGCCGGGCCAGGCCAGCACTTCGAGCGGGTTCAGCGCTGCCGGATTTTTGATCAGGCTGGCGACGGTCTCGGCGGCCGCAACCAGTTGTGCGGCGCGTGCCTGGTCCACTTGCAGTGGTTTGCCGGTGTTTTCTTCGGTGAAGCGCAGGGTGCATTCGAGCTTGCCCCGGGACACGCCCTGGCGCAACGCCTCGCGGACGGCGCCTTCGAGGTCGCGAAAGGACTCCGGCAAACGCAGGTGGGGTTCCAGGTAGCGGCTGTTGACCGAGCGCAGTTCCCAGCTCAGGGTGCCCTGGACGCCGGCTTTCTCGACGCGGGCGAAGGCGGTCATGCTGTGCACCATGGAGGTACCTCGCAATGCAGATCGGCCCGGAACGATGTTCCGGCAACCCGATATCAATGAATTTAAGCCGACTGGCAGCAAAGGCGCAGGATTGTAGCGCAGTGCGGCGGATGCGCCCAAACACACGGTGTCACAAAGGGCTGCAGGCCGTCGGCGACGGGCTATCCAGAGCCTTCGGTCGTCGGAGGCTTTTTTTAGAAGTGCCCAGTCGTGGCTGGCAGCTCTATAATGCTCCGCAGTTTTCCGTCCCCGTACAGGTATCCCTTATGAAACGTCCAAGTGGTCGCGCTGCCGATCAGCTCCGCTCGATCCGCATTACCCGCAACTACACCAAACACGCCGAGGGATCCGTACTGGTCGAGTTCGGTGATACCAAAGTCATCTGCACCGTCAGTGTCGAAAACGGCGTGCCGCGTTTCCTCAAGGGGCAGGGCCAGGGTTGGTTGACCGCCGAGTACGGCATGCTGCCGCGCGCCACCGGCGAGCGTAACCAGCGTGAAGCGAGCCGCGGCAAGCAAGGCGGCCGTACCCTGGAGATCCAGCGCCTGATCGGTCGCTCCCTGCGCGCAGCACTGGACATGTCCAAGCTGGGCGACGTGACCCTGTACGTCGATTGCGACGTGATCCAGGCCGACGGCGGTACTCGTACCGCTTCCATCACCGGTGCCATGGTTGCTCTGGTCGATGCCTTGAAAGTGATCAAGAAGCGTGGCGGCCTGAAAGGCGGCGACCCGCTCAAGCAAATGATCGGTGCCGTTTCCGTCGGCATGTACCAGGGCGAGCCAGTGCTCGACCTCGATTATCTGGAAGATTCGGCTGCCGAGACCGACCTGAACGTCGTAATGACCAGCACCGGCGGTTTCATTGAAGTCCAGGGCACTGCCGAAGGCGCGCCGTTCCAGCCTGAAGAGCTGAACGCCATGCTGGAACTGGCCAAGAAAGGCATGAACGAAATTTTCGATCTGCAAAAGGCTGCACTGGCTGACTGATCGGAATACCGCAGGCAAGGAGGGCGTCATGAGTGATGAGCAACAGCTGCTTCCCACCCTGAGCAAAGAGGTTCGGCAGTGGGCGATGTTTTGTCACTTGTCCGCCTTGCTGGGAATCTGGATTCCGTTCGGCACGCTGATCGGCCCGTTGATTCTGTGGCAGATGAAGCGCGAGATGGACCCGTTCATCGATGCTCAAGGCAAGGAAGCGCTGAACTTTCAGATCACCGTCGCCATTGCCTCGGCCATCTGCTTCCTGCTGATGGTGGTGATTATCGGGTTCTTCCTGTTCGGGTTGGTGGCGATCGGTGCGCTGGTCTTGACCATCATCGGTGGCGTGAAAGCCAATGAAGGGGTGCCTTACCGTTACCCGTTCACTTGGCGATTGATCAAATAACGATCAGCGAGGTTCTCTTTGTGGGAGCGAGCCTGCTCGCGAAGGGGTCGTCACAGTCAACACTGATGTGACTGATAGACCGCTTTCGCGAGCAGGCTCGCTCCCACAGAAAGCAAACCAGCGCGCACAAAAAAGCCGACATCGCTGTCGGCTTTTTTGCATCTGACGCTTAGATGGTCAGCGTCCAGTCGTAGTCCACGATCAGCGGCGCGTGTTGCGAGAACCGCGGCTGACGTGGCAAGCGTGCGCTGCGTACAAAGCGGCGCAGGCCCGGGGTCAGCAGCTGATAGTCGAAGCGCCAGCCGAGGTTGAGCATTTCGGCCTGTTCGTTATCGGGCCACCAGCTGTACTGGTCGCCTTCACGACTGACTTCGCGCAGGGCATCAACATAACCCATGTTGCCGACAATCTCGTCCATCCAGGCACGTTCAGGTGCCAGGAAGCCCGGGGATTGCTGGCTGTCGCGCCAGTTCTTGATGTCCAGCTTCTGTTGCGCCACGTACAGCGAGCCACAATAAATGTACTCGCGGCGTTTGCGCCGTTGCTTGTCCAGGTACTTGGCGAAGTCGTCCATGAGCTTGAACTTCTGGTTCAAGTCCTCATCGCCGTTCATACCCGACGGAAGCAACAAGGTTGCAATACTGACTTTGTCGAAATCGGCTTGCAGGTAGCGCCCGTAGCGGTCGGCCGTCTCGAAACCGAGACCGCTGATGACAGCCTTCGGTTGCAACCGCGAGTACAAAGCCACACCACCTTGGGCGGGAACTTCGGCGTCGCAGGCATAAAGGAAGTATCCATCCAGTTGGAAGGCTGGATCGTCCAGTTCAAAGGCGGAGGCACGGGTGTCCTGCAGGCAGATGACGTCGGCATTCTGTGCTTGCAGCCAACTGAGCAAACCCCGCTCGACTGCAGCCTGAATACCATTGACGTTCACACTGATGATCCGCATAAATGGCCCCAAAAATCGCGTGCGTGTATGATACACGGCGTCAAGCTAATTAGCTAAATCCGTGGTATTTGGGGTTTTTTTCATGCAAGCGTATCAGCGCGATTTCATTCGTTTTGCCATCGATCGCGGCGTTTTGCGCTTCGGTGAGTTCACCCTGAAGTCCGGGCGCACCAGTCCTTACTTCTTCAACGCGGGCCTGTTCAACTCGGGTTCGGCCCTGGCACAGCTGGGTCGTTTCTACGCCGCAGCCATTGCCGAAAGCGGCATTTCCTTCGACGTGCTGTTCGGTCCGGCCTACAAGGGCATCCCTCTGGCGGCAACCACCGCCGTGGCGTTGGCCGAGCATCACAACCGTGACCTGCCATGGTGCTTCAACCGCAAGGAAGCCAAGGCTCACGGCGAGGGCGGCAGCCTGGTTGGCGCACCGCTGACCGGCGAGGTGCTGATCATCGACGACGTGATCACCGCGGGCACCGCCATCCGTGAAGTGATGCAGATCATCGCTTCCCAGGACGGCGCCAAGGCTGCCGGTGTATTGATCGCCCTGAACCGTCAGGAGCGTGGCAACGGTGAGTTGTCGGCGATCCAGGAAGTGGAGCGCGACTTCGGGATTCCGGTGATCAGCATTGTTTCGCTGAATCAGGTGCTGGAATTCCTGGCTGACGATCCGCAGCTCAAGCAGCATTTGCCAGCCGTGGAAGCCTACCGCGCCCAGTTCGGCGTTTAACCACAAATCACTGTGGGAGCGGGCTTGCCCGCGATGACGGAGTGTCAGTCGACGGCGATGTTGGCTGACAGATAGCTATCGCGGGCAAGCCCGCTCCCACAGAGGTCGAGGTAAAAAAAGACCCCGCTCAGCCAGGCTGAGCGGGGTCTTTTTGCATCCGCTATCGCTTAGTGACGCTTGCGATTGCTGATCAAGGTGCCCACGCCGGTATCGGTGAAGATTTCCAGCAGGATTGCATTCGGCACGCGACCGTCGATGATCAGCGAACTGCCCACGCCACCCTGGACCGCTTCCAGCGCGCAACGGATCTTCGGCAGCATGCCGCCGTAGATGGTGCCGTCGGCGATCAGGTCGTCGACCTGCTGCGTGCTCAGGCCGGTCAACACCTTGCCCGACTTGTCCATCAGCCCGGCGATGTTGGTCAGCAGCATCAGCTTTTCGGCCTTCAGTGCTTCGGCAACCTTGCCAGCCACCAGGTCGGCGTTGATGTTGTACGACTCGCCGTTGGCGCCGACGCCGATTGGCGCGATCACCGGGATAAAATCGCCTTTGACCAGCAGGTTCAGCAGGTCGGTATTGATCCCGACCACTTCGCCGACGTGGCCGATGTCGATGATTTCCGGCTGGGTCATCTCCGGGGTCTGGCGGGTGACGGTGAGTTTCTTCGCACGAATCAACTCGGCGTCTTTGCCGGTCAGGCCGATGGCGCTTCCGCCGTGACGGTTGATCAGGTTGACGATGTCCTTGTTGACCTGGCCGCCCAAGACCATTTCCACCACGTCCATGGTCGCGGCGTCGGTGACGCGCATACCATCGACAAAGTGGCTCTCGATCGACAGGCGCTTGAGCAAATCACCGATTTGCGGGCCGCCGCCGTGAACGACCACCGGGTTGATGCCGACGGCTTTCATCAGCACGATGTCGCGGGCGAAGCCGGTTTTCAGCTCCTCGCTTTCCATCGCGTTGCCGCCGTATTTGATCACCAGCGTCTTGCCGACATAGCGGCGAATGTAAGGCAGCGCTTCGGACAGGACCTTGGCGGTGTTGGCGGCGGCTTCGCGTTCGAGGGTCATTCAGGGCTCCGGGTGAATCAGAACGGTAGTTGGAGATCAGGTGCGACACGCTTCAACTGGACATGGAAAACGTCCTTGATGCGCTGCAATTCAGCCTCGTCATCGGCCTCGAAGCGCAGCACCAGCACCGGTGTGGTGTTGGAGGCGCGAACCAGGCCCCAGCCTTTGGCATAGTCGACTCGCACGCCGTCAATGGTGGTCAGGTCAGCGCCTTCGCCCCACTGCGCGTCGTGCAGTGCATCAATGATGCTGAATTTGCTCTCTTCGGTCACATGGATATTGATTTCCGGCGTAGAAATATCGTTCGGGAAGGTTGCGAACAATTCTTCAGCCGACGATTTTTCCTTGCTGAGGATTTCCAGCAACCGCGCGGCGCTGTAGATGCCGTCGTCGAAACCGAACCAGCGCTCCTTGAAGAAGATGTGCCCGCTCATTTCGCCGGCCAACAGGGCGCCGGATTGTTTCATTTTCTTTTTGATCAACGAATGACCGGTCTTCCACATCAGCGGACGACCGCCATATTCCTTGATCAGCGGGATCAGGCGGCGGGTGCATTTGACGTCGAAGATGATTTCCGCGTCGGGGTTGCGTGCCACCACATCCTTGGCGAACAGCATTAGCAGGCGGTCCGGGAACACGACGCTGCCGGTGTTGGTGACCACGCCCACGCGGTCGCCATCGCCGTCGAAGGCCAGGCCCAAGTCAGCGCTGGTTTCCTTGACCTTGGCGATCAGGTCTACCAGGTTTTCCAGCTTGCCCGGGTCCGGGTGGTGGTTCGGGAAATTGCCGTCGACTTCGCAGAACAGCGGGATGACTTCGCAGTTCAGTGCTTCGATCAGTTGCGGGGCAATCACGCCGGCAGCGCCGTTGCCGCAGTCCACCACGACCTTCAGGCGTCGGGCCAGCTTGATGTCCTGGACGATTTCGGTGGTGTAGCGGTCGAGGATTTCGACCCTGGTGATGCTGCCCTGGCCGCTGCTCAAGTCGTTATTCTTGAGGCGGTCATGCAGGGCCTGGATCTGCTCGTTGGCCAAGGTGTCGCCAGCAATGACGATCTTGAAGCCGTTGTAGTTCGACGGGTTGTGGCTACCGGTCAGCATCACCCCGGATTTGCCGGCCAGTACGTTGGCGGCGTAGTACAGCGCAGGGGTTGGCACCAGGCCGACATCACTGACGTGGCAACCGCTGTCGGCCAGGCCCTGGATCAGTTGCTCCACCAGTTCCGGGCCGGAAAGGCGACCATCACGGCCGACGCAAACATTCGGTTCATCCTGGGCCAGACTTTGGGCACCGATGGCGCGACCGAGCCAGTAAGCCGTTTCAGCGTTCAGAAATTCCGGAACGGTGCCGCGAATATCGTAGGCGCGGAAGATGCTGTCAGGGAACTTGGGGGCTACGCGGGCGGGGGTGCTCATCTGTGGGAATGCTCCATCTCGAAAGTGGCTGGACCTGCCTGCGAATCATTCGTGGGCAGGCTCAAAGTGAAAGGTATGACGACGTTTTTCACAGAGAGTTCGTGGTGTGAAAGGGCCATGACGCCAGCACGGTGCAGAAACCAGCACAAATATTGTGGCGATGGAGCTTGCTCCCTCGCCACGATAAACCCTTGGGATTAATGGCTGCCGGAATGACCGAAGCCGCCAGTGCCGCGCTGGGTCTCGACGAACTCTTCGACCATCTCGAAATGTGCCTGTACCACCGGCACAAGTACCAATTGCGCCAGGCGCTCGCCAACGACCATGGTGAAATCGCTCTGGCCACGGTTCCAGCACGAGACCATCAGCGGACCCTGGTAGTCGGAATCGATCAGGCCGACCAGGTTACCCAGTACGATGCCGTGCTTATGGCCCAGGCCAGAGCGTGGGAGAATCAGCGCCGCGAGGTTCGGGTCACCGATATAGACCGACAGCCCCGTAGGAATCAGTACGGTCTCGCCCGGTTTGATCACGATGTCTTTTTCCAGCATGGCGCGCAGGTCTAAACCGGCGGAGCCTGGAGTGGCGTATTGCGGCAGCGGGAATTCGGTACCGATGCGAGGGTCGAGGATCTTGGCTTGCAAAGCGTGCATGTAAATTAAACCTGGTTCAGACGTTCGGCGATGAAAGTGATCAACTGGCGAGCAATCTTGCTCTTGCTAGTTTGGGCGAAAAGCGTGGCGTGAAGCTGACGATCGATCACGCTGCAGGCGTTCTCTTCGCTGTTGAAGCCAATGCTCGGGTTGGCGACGTCGTTGGCGACGATCAAATCGAGATTCTTGTCCTTCAACTTGCGGGCAGCGTAGTCGAGCAGGTGTTCGGTTTCGGCGGCGAAACCGACACTGAACGGACGGTCGGGGCGGGTGGCGATGCTGGCCAGGATGTCCGGGTTGCGCACCATCTGTAGCAACAAGCCGTCGCCGTTCGTAGGATCTTTCTTTAGTTTTTGTGGGGCGACGACTTCCGGGCGATAGTCTGCGACCGCTGCGGAGGCGATGAAGAGGTCGCACGGGATCGCAGCCTCGCAGGCGGCGAGCATGTCGCGGGCGCTGACCACGTCGATACGGGTGACGCGATCCGGCGTCGCCAGGTGCACCGGACCGGTGATCAAGGTCACGCGGGCGCCGGCTTCCACCGCGGCTTCGGCCAGGGCAAAGCCCATTTTCCCGGAGCTGTGGTTGGTGATGTAGCGCACCGGGTCGATGTTTTCCTGGGTCGGGCCGGCGGTGATCAGCACGTGTTTGCCGGTCAGCGCCTGGCGCTTGAAGCAATCCGCGGCCAGCTGTGCCAGGTCGGTGGCTTCAAGCATGCGGCCCAAACCGACATCGCCGCAGGCCTGGCTGCCGGAGGCCGGGCCGAAGACTTTCAGGTCGCGGCTTTCCAGGGTTTGCAGGTTGGCCTGGGTCGCCGGGTCGCGCCACATGGCCTGGTTCATCGCCGGGGCTACCGCGACCACTGCGTCAGTGGCCAGCACCAGCGTGGTCAGCAAATCGTCGGCGATGCCTTGAGCCAATCGGGCGATCAGGTCTGCGGTGGCGGGTGCGATCAGCACCAGGTCAGCCCATTTGGCCAGCTCGATATGGCCCATGGCCGCTTCGGCCGCCGGGTCCAGCAGGTCCAGGTGCACGGGGTGCCCGGACAGGGCCTGCATGGTCAGTGGCGTGATGAACTCGCTGCCGCCACGGGTCATGACCACGCGCACTTCGGCACCCTGGTCCATCAGCCGGCGAACCAGATCGGCGCTTTTGTAGGCAGCAATGCCGCCGCCGACGCCCAGAACAATGCGTTTCCGATACAGCCGCTGCATAGGCCTGCCTTTCAATTCGTTGGTGACAAACGTAGCGAAACCCCCTCCCCAGGGTGAATTCGCCCGCAAAAAAGATGGGCTACGATATCACAGCGACCGCTACGGAACAGCGGCGCCCACAGACAGGGAGGTGCTATGAGTATTCGCGATTGGCCGGCGGCGGAGCGGCCGCGGGAGAAGCTTCTTGAGCAGGGGCCGGCAAGCCTTTCGGATGCCGAATTGCTGGCCATCTTTTTGCGAACCGGGGTGTCAGGCAAAAGCGCGGTGGATCTGGCGCGGCATCTGCTGGGTCAATTTGGCAGCCTGCGGTCGCTGTTGGAGGCGGATCTCCCGGCGTTCAGCAGGCAGTTGGGACTGGGTGCGGCAAAGTTCGCACAATTGCAGGCGGTTCTGGAAATGAGTCGACGGCATCTGGCTGAGCGGCTGCGCTTCAAGCCAGTGTTGGAAAATCCGCATGCGGTGCGCGATTACTTGAAGGCGATGCTGCGCCATGAGCCCCACGAAGTGTTCGGTTGTCTGTTCCTGGATTCAAAACATCAGGTGCTGACCTTTGAGGCACTGTTTCGTGGCTCCATCGACAACACCAGTGTCCATCCGCGGGAGGTGGTCAAGCGCGCGCTGGCACACAACGCGGCGGCGCTGATCCTCTGCCACAACCATCCGTCGGGCAACTCCGACCCCAGTCAGGCCGACCGGATGCTCACCAAGCGTCTGCAAAAAGCCTTGGAGCTGATTGATGTGCGGGTGCTTGACCATTTCATCATCGGCGATGGCGATCCGCTTTCGATGGCTGAATACGGCTGGATGTAAAGCGGGGTGGAGCTAAGCAAGACTCTGTGGGAGCGAGCCTGCTCGCGAAGGCGTAGTGTCAGTCGATCTCCATTTTGACTGACAGGTTGCTTTCGCGAGCAGGCTCGCTCCCACAGGTTTTGTGGCCGGGCGGATTATTTGAGGTTGACCTTCGAATAGTCCTGCCGCCCAAACGGGCTCACCGAGTAACCCTCGACATCTTTGCGTGTCAGGGCAAAAGCCGTCGGGTGCGCCAGCGGCAGCCACAATGCCTGCTGCTGGATCTGCGTCTGGGCCTGTTCGTAGAGCTTGGTGCGCACGCCTTGCTCGCCGGTGGTCTTGCCGGCGTTGATGAGCTTGTCCAGGTCCTGGTTGCAGTAACGGGCAAAGTTGGTACCGGACTTGACCGCGGCGCAGGAAAACTGCGGCGTGAGGAAGTTGTCAGGGTCACCGTTGTCGCCGGCCCAGCCCATGAACAGCAGGTCATGTTCACCGGCCTTGGCGCGACGGATCAGTTCGCCCCATTCGATCACGCGAATTTCGGCCTGTATGCCGATTTCCGCGAGGTCAGACTGCAGCAGTTGGGCGCCGAGGCTGGGGTTCGGGTTCAGCAGGCTGCCCGACGGGCGAGTCCAGATGGTGGTCTGGAAGCCGTCCTTGAGTCCGGCCTTGGCCATCAACGCCTTGGCTTTCTCCACGTCATGGGCATAGCCCGGCAGGCTTTTGGCGTAGCTCCAGGTGTTCGGCGGGTAGGGGCCATTGGCAGGCTCGGCGGTGTCTTCGAACACGGCCTTGACGTAATTGGCCTTGTCGAAAGCGAGGTTGATCGCCTGGCGCACTTCAGGCTTGTCCAGCGGTGGATGCTGGCTGTTGATGCCGACGAATGCGGTCATGAACGCGTCAGTTTTTTCCACTTTCAGGGTCGGCTCTTTCAGCGCTGCCTGTACGTCCAGAGGCTTGGGCGACAGGGCGATCTGGCATTCATTGCGACGCAACTTCTGCAAGCGCACGTTGGCGTCCGGGGTGATGGCGAAGATCAGCGGGTCCACTGACGGCTTGCCACCAAAGTAGTCCGGGTTGGCCTTGTAGCGGATCGAGGCGTCCTTCTGGAAGCGCGTGAACACGAACGGGCCGCTGCCGATCGGCTGGCTGTTGAGCTTCTCCGGGGTACCTGCCTTCAACAGTTTATCGGCGTATTCGGCCGAATAGATCGAGGCGAAACCCATGCTCAGGGTTGCGAGGAAAGTTGAATCCGGATGGTCCAGCGTGAAGCGCACGGTCAGCGGGTCGAGGGCGTCGATTTTTTTGATCAGCGCCGGCAATTGCATGGATTGCGCATGGGGGAAGCCGCTCTGGGCGACCTTGTGCCAGGGGTTAGCCGGATCGAGCATGCGGTCGAAGCTGAACTTCACGTCCTCGGCGGTCATTTCGCGCGTCGGGCTGAAATACTCGGTGCGGTGGAACTTCACCTGCGGGCGCAGCTTGAACACATACGTCAAGCCATCGGGGCTGACTTCCCAGCTCTCGGCGAGACTGGCGACCACTTTGCCGCTGGCCGTGTCGAAATCCACCAGACGGTTCATCAGTACGTCCGCCGAGGCGTTGGTGGTGGTCAGCGAGTTGTATTGCACCACGTCGAACCCTTCGGGGCTGGCCTCGGTGCAAACGCTCAGGGCGGCGGCGAAGGCCTGTGGGCTCAGCAGAAGCGGGGCTAGCAACAGCGGTAGGGCAGCGAGGCGCATGGTCGGATTCCTTTACAGATCGAAGGCCCATCTGCAAGTGCAGTCTGGAAAAGGCTTACCCTAGTGGGCTCCTTTGCAAATGACTATCCCCTTTTTCATTTTCAGGGGACTATAGGCGCCTGATTTTGCTGTGCTCGGGTGGAAAAACGTCGTCGTCGTGGCGTGGGGCAGATTCTCGCGACGAGCGGTCGAAAACGGCGACAGCCTTTATCCAAAGCGCTTGAGGCGTGGAAAACCGGGTTTTTCTCCATTCAAGGCACAGCGAATGTTGTTGCTCTCCAGTCTTTCTGGTATAAAGCAGCGCTCTTTTCTAGGGGCCCGGTTCCTTCACTGTAGGTGTAGCCGGTAAGACCTCTAAAGAATCGCGGCGCCTGGCGCCACAATGACTAGAGATTAAGCGGCCAACCCATGCCGGGTTGGGCATGTGGTTTTAGAGGGCTGAGGCATGTCTAGAGTATGTCAAGTTACCGGTAAGGGTCCGGTGACTGGGAATAACATTTCCCACGCAAACAACAAAACCCGTCGTCGTTTCCTGCCGAACCTGCAGCATCACCGCTTCTGGGTTGAAGAAGAGAAACGTTTCGTACGTCTGCGCGTATCTGCCAAAGGCATGCGCATCATCGACAAGCGTGGCATCAGTGTCGTGCTGGCCGAACTTCGTCGCGATGGCAAGGTTTAAGGGAGCTAATCATGCGTGAATTGATTCGTTTGATTTCGAGCGCCGGTACTGGTCACTTCTACACTACCGACAAGAACAAGCGCACTACTCCGGACAAAATCGAGATCAAGAAATTTGATCCGGTTGTTCGCAAGCACGTGATCTACAAGGAAGGCAAAATCAAGTAATTGATTTTTCCCGACTTACGAAAAAGGCCCGTATCGCGAGATACGGGCCTTTTTTGTTGCCTGATGGACAGGTATTGCCTGTCAGGCCCCCTTCGCGAGCGGGCTCGCTCCCACAATGTCCGTGTACACACTGATCTCCTGTGGGAGCGAGCCTGCTCGCGAAAGCGTCGGCCCAGGCAACGCTAATTGTCAGGCCTTCTGCTCAAACGCCACATAAATTTTGCGGCATGGCTCCAGCACTTCCCAGGTGCCCCGGAAACCTGCCGGGATGACGAAGCGATCGCCAACCCGCAGCGTCTTGGCGTTACCATCGAGATCACGCAGCACGGAAACACCCTGCACGATTTCGCAATATTCGTGTTCGGTGAAATTCACTGTCCATTGGCCGACAGCCCCTTCCCACACACCGGCGTTCAGCTGGCCGCAAGGGCTGTTGTAGTGGTTGAACACCGCTTGCTCAGGATCGCCCTTGAGCACCTTGGTCGGGTCTGGACGATAGCGTTCGGCGGCGGTGGTGGCCTGGCTGAAGTCGACGATGTTCTGGATGCTCATTGTTGTATTCCCCCGTCATTGCGGTGCGAGTGGTGACTGTTGTCAAAGTCTATGTTTATTAAAATGAACATCGCAAGGCCGTTTGCCAGCCTTATGTCAAATATATTGAAACTTCACCTGCCGCTGGTTTAGGGTGATGGTTGCCCTTGGCCGAATAGCAGGCTGGCCCGGGCAGAATTCCTGACAGCGCCCGCGAAGAACGCGGGTGTCGTATTCAATAAGAGGAGGACACTCGAATGACCACCCTGACTCGTGCCGACTGGGAACAAAAGGCTCGCGATCTGAAGATCGAAGGCCGTGCTTACCTCAATGGCGAGTACACCGATGCCGTCTCCGGCGAGACCTTCGAGTGCATCAGCCCGGTCGATGGCCGTCTGCTGGGCAAGATTGCCAGCTGTGACGCCGCCGACGCCCAGCGCGCTGTAGAAAATGCTCGCGCCACCTTTAATTCGGGTGTCTGGTCGCGCCTGGCGCCGACCAAACGCAAATCCGCGATGATCCGTTTCGCCGGCCTGCTGAAACAGCACGCCGAGGAGCTGGCACTGCTTGAAACCCTGGACATGGGCAAGCCGATCAGCGACTCCCTGTACATCGACGTTCCCGGCGCGGCACAAGCCCTGAGCTGGAGCGGCGAAGCCATCGACAAGATCTACGACGAAGTGGCGGCTACCCCGCACGATCAATTGGGTCTGGTGACCCGTGAGCCGGTCGGCGTAGTCGGCGCCATCGTGCCGTGGAACTTCCCGTTGATGATGGCGTGCTGGAAGCTGGGTCCTGCGCTGTCGACCGGTAACTCGGTGATCCTCAAGCCGTCGGAAAAATCTCCCCTGACCGCCATCCGTATCGCAGCACTGGCCGTTGAAGCCGGTATTCCGAAAGGCGTGCTGAACGTGCTGCCAGGCTATGGTCATACCGTCGGCAAGGCCCTGGCCCTGCATAACGACGTCGACACCCTGGTGTTCACTGGTTCGACCAAGATTGCCAAACAACTGCTGATCTACTCCGGTGAGTCGAACATGAAGCGCGTCTGGCTGGAAGCCGGCGGCAAAAGCCCGAACATTGTGTTCGCCGATGCTCCGGACCTTCAAGCAGCGGCCGAAGCGGCGGCTGGCGCCATCGCCTTCAACCAGGGTGAAGTCTGCACCGCCGGCTCGCGCCTGCTGGTGGAGCGCTCCATCAAGGATAAATTCCTGCCGCTGGTGATCGAGGCCCTGAAAGCCTGGAAGCCAGGTAACCCGTTGGACCCGGCGACCAATGTCGGTGCGTTGGTGGATACCCAGCAGATGAACACCGTGCTGTCCTACATCGAATCCGGTCACGCGGACGGCGCCAAACTGGTGGCCGGTGGCAAGCGTACCCTCCAGGAAACCGGAGGCACTTACGTCGAGCCGACGATTTTCGATGGCGTGAGCAACGCGATGAAAATCGCTCAGGAAGAAATCTTCGGACCTGTGTTGTCGGTCATCACCTTCGACACCGCCGAAGAAGCCGTCGCTATTGCCAACGACACGCCCTATGGCCTGGCCGCCGCCGTGTGGACGACTGACATCTCCAAGGCTCACCTGACCGCCAGGGCACTGCGTGCCGGTAGCGTGTGGGTCAACCAGTACGATGGCGGCGACATGACCGCACCGTTCGGTGGCTTCAAGCAGTCCGGCAACGGCCGCGACAAGTCGCTGCACGCGTTCGACAAGTACACCGAGCTGAAGGCGACCTGGATCAAGTTGTAAGCCGTTAACGGGAGTCTGCTGTAAAAGCAGGCATCCCAAACGACGCAGATCCCCTGTGGGAGCGAGCCTGCTCGCGAAAGCGGTATAACAGTCGACGTCAATGTTGAATGTTGCTCCGTCTTCGCGAGCAGGCTCGCTCCCACAGTGTTTTGTGTTGTGCATAAAATTATCCACAGGAGCGTGGAACATGCGTTGGGCGACGTATTTCGCCGTGTTGGCGTCTGTCTTGAGTGTCGGCCTGGCCCTGGGTGTCAGCATGCCGCTGGTGTCGTTTCGCCTGGAAAGCTGGGGTTACGGCTCGTTTGCCATTGGTGTGATGGCGGCGATGCCGGCCATTGGCGTTCTACTGGGGGCGAAGATCTCCAGTCATCTGGCGGCACGTCTCGGCACGGCCAATCTGATGCGCCTGTGCCTGTGGGGCGGGGCGGTGTCCATCGGTTTGCTGGCGTTGATGCCGAGCTATCCGATCTGGCTGGTGCTGCGCTTGATGATCGGCGTAGTGCTAACCCTGGTGTTCATCCTTGGCGAAAGCTGGATCAATCAACTGGTGGTCGAAGAATGGCGCGGACGGCTGGTGGCGCTCTACGGCAGCAGCTACGCGCTGAGTCAATTGGCCGGGCCGATTCTGCTGGGTGTCCTGGGCACCGAGCACGATTATGGCTTCTGGGTCGGGGTCGGTTTGCTGGTGGCGGCACCGTTTCTGTTGTTGGGCCGCAGTGGCGCGCCCGGCAGCGAGGCCTGCAGCGTGACCTTCGGTGATTTGCTGACGTTCTGTCGTGGCTTGCCGGCGATTGCCTGGGCAGTGTCGCTGTTCGCGGCGTTCGAAGCGATGATCCTGACATTGCTGCCGGTGTACTGCCTGCGCCAGGGGTTCACCACGGAAATCGCCTTGGCGATGGTCAGTACGGTGGTGGTGGGGGATGCCTTGCTGCAATTGCCGATCGGTGCGCTGGCGGATCGCATGTCGCGTCGTGCATTGTTCACGTGGTGTGCGATGGTTTTGCTGGTATCGAGTCTGGCGATTCCATTGCTGATCGACACGCTGCTGATCTGGCCGTTGTGGGTGCTGTTCGGCGCCAGTGCCGGCGGTTTGTTTACCTTGTCCCTGATCCTGATCGGCGAGCGTTATCGTGACGATGCGCTGGTTCGGGCCAATGCACACATCGCGCAACTGTGGGGCATCGGTTGCCTGCTCGGGCCGTTGATCGCCGGTGCCGGCAGCCAGTGGATCAGCGGGCATGCGTTGCCGTTGCTGATGGCGGCAGGTGCGTTTGGCCTGGTGATACTTGTGTCGCGCCAGGGAGCGTTTGGCGCGGTTGCCGAACCGGCTTAAAGCATTTGCTCGAGCCCCACCGTGTCGCTCAGCCAGGCATTGAAGCGCCGCCACCAACTGCCTGGTTCCTTGGTCAGGGTGTGCATTTTGCCATCGTCTTCGGTGGTCCAGACGACTTGACCATTCTCCAGCCGCGCTTCATAACTCAGGGACGGCGCCATGCCTTCCAACGCCAGTTCGCGGACGCGGGCCGCCAGTTCCGGGCTGTCCACCAGCACCCCGACTTCGGTGTTCCACAGTACCGAACGCGGGTCGAAGTTGAATGAGCCGATGAAGGACTTCTGCTGGTCGAAGATGATCGCCTTGCTGTGCAGGCTGGAATCGGATTCGCCATAGGATCGTCGCGAAAACAGGCGAGGTCCGCTGCCGCTTTCGTCGCCGGGCTGGCGGCGCAATTCATAGAGTTGCACGCCATGCTCCAGCAGGGCCTTGCGATACGGTGCATAGCCGCCATGCACCGCCGGTACGTCGGTGGCTTCCAGTGAGTTTGTCAGCAATCGCACCGATACGCCGGAATCGGCACGGCCGGTCAGGTACACCAGCCCCGGCTGGCCCGGCACGAAGTAAGCCGAGACCATCACCAGCTCTTTGCTGACGCCGTTGAGTTCGGGTGCCAACTGGGTGGTCAGCAGCAACTGCGGGTCTGGCTCGCCGTCCGCCAGTACCTTGCTCGGCGCATCCCACAACGCCTGGTTCCAGGCCCAGATCAGCTCCTTGCGCCAGATATCCAGGCGCGGGTCGGTGGCAAACTTCATCAACTGTTGAAACAGCGCGTGGTTCTGTTTGCGAGACTCCTCCAGGGATTCTTCCAGTCGCGTGCGGGTGTTTTTCAGGTCCTGTGCGGTCGGTTTGCTCGACAGGAACTGCTCGACCGGCTTGCTCAAGGCGCTGTTCCAGTACTGGTCGAAACTGTGACCCAGTTGCTCGGCAACGGGGCCGACGCCGAGTATGTCGATATCCGTGAAATTCAGATTCGGCTCGGCATCGAAATACTCATCCCCCAGATTTCGCCCGCCGACGATAGCCATGCTGTTGTCCGCCAGCCACAGTTTGTTGTGCATGCGCCGGTGTTGTTGCGACAGGTTGAACAGGCGGCCCATGGTGCGCGTCACGCCGGTGCTGCGCCCCAGATGCAGGGGGTTGAACACGCGAATCTGAATCTGTGGATGTGCCGCAAGGGTGGCGATGGTGCGGTCCAGGCCGTCGCTGGTGGTGTCATCGAGGAGAATGCGCACCCTCACACCGCGGTCGGCGGCCTTGAGCAGTTCCTCTACCAGCATTCGCGTGCTGACGCCGTCATGGACGATGTAGTACTGCAGATCGAGGCTGCCTTGGGCGTTGCGGATCAGTTCGGCGCGGGCGGTGAAGGCTTCGGTGCTGTCGGACAGCAGCCGAAAGCCGGATTTCCCTTCATGGGGGGCCGCCTGGGCCTGGACTGAGCGGCCGAATGCCGAAGCGCTCGCCGGCAGCGCCTGGCTCGGTTGGCGCTGCACATCGAAACTGGCGCAGCCGCCAAGGAACGAAGCAAGTAACACCAGAGCAAGCAGGGGCTGTCTGACTCTCACGTGGGATCGTTCCGATTGGCGGGTGTTGGCATATGGACGCTGGACTCTTCAGAAAGGTCAGTCGGTCAGCCAGTCGGTTTCCGCCAGCAGCTTGATGGCGGCGGCACCGACCTTGCGCACGGCTTCTTCAATCTGTGCCGTTGGTTTGGCAGCGTAGTTCATACGCAGACAGTTACGGTACTTGCCCGAAGCGGAAAATATGCTGCCCACGGCAATCTGTACGCCCTGATCGTGCAAGGCGCGATTCAGTCTCAGGGTGTCAAAGCCTTCAGGCAGTTCAACCCACAACATGAAACTGCCTTGCGGGCGGCTGGCGCGAGTGCCAGCGGGGAAATAGCGGGTGACCCAATCGATCATCGCGTCGCGATTGCGTTGGTATTGCGTGCGCATCCGCCGCAAATGTGGTTCGAAGTGACCACCCTTGAGGAACTCGGCGATGGCAATCTGCGGTTGTGGCGCGGTGGAGCCGGTGCTGATGTATTTCATGTGCAGCACGCGTTCCAGATAGCGACCGGGTGCGACCCAGCCAATGCGCAGGCCGGGGGCAAGGGTCTTGGAAAATGAACTGCAGAGCAGGACGCGGCCGTCTTCGTCGAAGGATTTGATCGTGCGTGGGCGCGGGTAGGTGTAGGCCAATTCGCCATACACATCGTCTTCGATGATCGCCACGTCGAAACGCTGTGCGAGCATCAACAACGCGCGTTTGCGCGACTCCGGCATGATGTAGCCCAGCGGGTTGTTGCAGTTGGGCGTCAACTGTATGGCCTTGATCGGCCATTGTTCCAGGGCCAGTTCAAGTGCATCGAGGCTGATCCCGGTGAGCGGGTCGGTAGGGATTTCCAGGGCTTTCATGCCCAGGCCCTTGAGGGTTTGCATGGCGCCATGAAAGCTCGGCGAGTCCACGGCCACGATATCCCCCGGTTCGCAGATGGAGCGGATGCTGGTAGATAAAGCTTCGTGGCAGCCGGTCGTAACCACCAGGTCACCGGGGCTCAGCTGGCAACCGGAATCGAGCATCAGCCGGGCGATCTGTACACGCAGTTCGAGGTTGCCGTGAATGTTGTCGTAATACAGGCCAGGCATGTCTTGCCGACGACTGAGCTGCGCCAGGCCGCGTAGCAGGGGCTTGAGGGTGGGGGTGGTGATGTCCGGCATACCGCGACCCAATTGCACCACATCCTTGCGCGGCACCGCGCGAATCAACTCCAGCACCTGATCCCATTGTGAGATATCCACAGGCCGCTGCGCCGGGCGACCCACCGCCGGCAGCTCCGGTAATTGGCGACTCACCGGCACGAAATACCCGGATTTAGGCCTTGGCGTGGCCAGTCCGCTGTCTTCCAGCACGCGGTAGGCCTGCTGCACCGTACTCAGGCTGACGCCATGTTCGACGCTCAGCGCCCGTACCGACGGCAGCCGGTCGCCGGGGCGATAGAAGCCCTGTTCGATACGCGTGCCGAGCAGTTCAGCGAGGTTGACGTAAAGGGTCATGGCGCAGTCTCGAGGCAAGTGATTCGGCTAACCAGTACAGATGGGTGAAAAAACCAGGATTCAGAGCCTGAAGTGAACAATCTGTATGGAAATAATACAGATGCGTTGGATCTGTAATGGTTTTCGCCGTCCACGCATCATGAAAGCTCTGGCTACCCAAGTAAACAGGAGCATTCAAAATGAACGGCTTGAGCGATGTGCGGCTGACGTTACACAGTCAGGAACTGGCGGCAGGGCAAGATAACGATGCACGCGAGGCGGACATGCGCAACGCGCCGTCCGGCCTGAGTCGTTGGGGTCTGTTCTGGCATCGTCTGCACACGCGCAAGGCGTTGCTGACGCTGACATCCGAGCAGCTCAAGGATGTCGGGCTGACCCGTGAGCAGGCGCGGGAGGAGGGGTTGAAGCCCTTTTGGCGAATCTGATAGCAATGTGTTCTTCAGCTCCATTCGCGAGCAGGCTCGCTCCCGCAGGAGATCATCTGTATGCACACTATCTGTGAGCGACAGAGATCAATGGTGGGAGCGAGCCTGCTCGCGAAGACGTCCGCTAGAACGCCACAAAACGTTCAAACCAACTCTTTAAACCGATGCCACAACATCCCCAAGGCCAATAACGGCGAGCGCAAATGCCGGCCGCCCGGAAAGGTAATGTGCGGCACCTTGGCAAACAGATCGAAACCACTGCTCTGTTGCCCGCTGATGGCCTCGGCCAGCAACTTGCCGGCCAGATGCGTGGCATTCACGCCATGCCCGGAATAAGCCTGGGCGTAGTACACGTTCGGCTGGTCCTTGAGGCGGCCGATTTGCGGCAGGCGGTTGGCGCCGATGCCGATCATGCCGCCCCATTGATAATCGATCTTCACGTCGCCCAATTGCGGAAAAACATCCAGCATCTTTGGTCGCATATAGGCCGCGATGTCTTTCGGGTCCCGTCCCGAGTAATGGCAGGCACCGCCGAACAGCAAGCGGCGGTCCGCCGAGAGTCGATAGTAATCCAGCGCCACCCGTTGATCGCAGACCGCCATGTTCTGCGGCAGTAGCGAGTGCGCCAGTTCTTCGCTCAAAGGCTCGGTGGCGATGATGTAGCTGCCGGCGGGCAGTACCTTGCCGCTGAGTTCGGGGTTGAGTTCGTTGAGGTAGGCATTACAGCCCAGTACCAATGTCTTGGCGCGGACCGTGCCTTGGGCGGTATGCACCTTGACCTCGGAACCGTAATCGATGCGGGTGACGGCTGACTGTTCGAACAGCCTGGCGCCCAGTTGCTGTGCCGCGGCGGCTTCGCCCAGCGCCAGGTTCAGTGGATGCAAGTGCCCGGAGCCCATGTCGATCAGGCCGCCCACGTAACGGTCGGACCCCACCACGGTGTGCATTTCATGGGGTTGCAGCAGGCGGGTTTCGTAGCGATAACCCAGATTGCGCAGTTCTTCGGCGTCCTCGGCAAAACCTTCGAGGTCGCGGGGCTTGTTGGCCAGGTCGCAATAACCCCAGGTCAGGTCACAGGGGATCTGAAAATGCTCGACTCGCTGTCGGACGATTTCCACCGCTTCCAGGCCCATGAGTTTCATCTGACGCACGCCGTCGGCGCCGATAACGTTGGTGAACTGATCAAGGCCGTGGCCGACCCCGCGAATCAGCTGTCCGCCGTTGCGCCCGCTGGCGCCCCAACCGATTTTATGGGCTTCGAGCAGCGCCACGCCGAGGCCGCGTTCTGCCAGTTCCAGCGCCGTATTCAGCCCCGAAAACCCGCCGCCAACCACGCACACGTCGGCCAGCACTTCGCCTTGGAGCATCGGATAATCCGGCTGCGGCAGGCTGCTGGCGGCGTAATAGGAGGCAGTGTGCTGGGCACGGGCGTTCATGCGCGTCATCCTGATTCTTGTGTTTAGAAAACTTGACGGAGCATAAGCCGGACCTTTGCGCATGGGCAACATTGGTCGGTTGCCGCTGTCTGGATCGCGGCTTTTGCCTCAGAATTGCGCTCTATCTTGATATTTGGTCGTCGCCTCAATGAGCTGTAACAGTCAGAAAATTCGCACACTGCGCCAGCAGATCCCCTCCTTCGAGTGCGTGCCCGGCTGTCACGACTGCTGCGGCCCGGTGACCACCTCGCCGGAAGAAATGTCGCGGCTGCCGCGAAAGACCCGGGCCGAGCAGGAAGCGGCAATGGACGAACTCAACTGCGTCCATCTCGGGCCGAACGGCTGTACCGTGTATGACGAGCGGCCGTTGATCTGCCGGTTGTTCGGCACTACCCAGACCTTGCCGTGCCCCAATGGGCGGCGGCCGGTGGAGTTGATTCACCCGCGAGTGGAGAAGCAGGTATTCGAGTACATGGCGAGTAACCGGCAAGTTCTCGTTTAACAGTCAGACCGGATCGGCTGCTTTCGCGAGCAGGCTCGCTCCCGCGGTTGATCTTCAGTGGCCACAAAACCCCGGTACGACACGAACCCATTGTGGGAGCGAGCCTGCTCGCGAAGGCGACCGAACAGGCGCTGTAAAACCTCAATCCGGAATCGGCAAGCTCAAGCTCTCCTTGACCTCTTCCATCACGATGTAGCTCTTGGATTCGCGCACATGGGGCAGCTTGAGCAGGATGTCGCCCAGCAGCTTGCGGTACGAGGCCATCTCGGAAATCCGCGCTTTCACCAGATAGTCGAAATCCCCTGATACCAAGTGGCATTCCAGCACATGGGGCAGTTTCAGCACCGCACGTCGGAACTCTTCGAAGGTGTCACCGGATTTGTAGTCCAGGCTGATCTCGACGAACACCAGCAGACTCCCCTTGAGGTGCTGCGGGTTGAGCCGCGCGTTGTAGCCCATGATGATCCCTTCGCGCTCCAGGCGCCGGACCCGCTCGGTGCAGGGCGTGGTCGATAGCCCGACCTTTTCCCCAAGCTCGGTGAAAGAGATGCGCCCGTCCGCTTGCAGGATCCGCAGGATGCTGCGGTCGATCTTGTCCAGCTCACGTTTGGTTTGAGTGTTGGTACGCATAGGGGATGCGCCTCCGTGAAAAGGGTTTTTGCCGAGAATTGTCGCCAAATATAGGCGCTTATATAGTGAAAATCACTGACCAATCTTTTTTACACTGCGCACATCTAAAGCTCTGAACTACACACGTCAGCGGTCAGCCGCGATGAGGGATATGAAAATGCGCGTTATGGTCTTGGGTAGCGGCGTCATCGGTACCACCAGTGCTTATTACCTGGCGCGTGCCGGGTTTGAAGTGGTGGTAGTCGACCGGCAGCCGGCTGCTGCCATGGAGACCAGTTTCGCCAACGCCGGCCAGGTGTCGCCGGGTTATGCCTCGCCCTGGGCCGCGCCGGGTGTGCCGCTCAAAGCCATCAAGTGGCTGCTGCAGCGTCACGCGCCGCTGGCGATCAAGGCTACCGCCGATATCGATCAATACCTGTGGATGGCGCAGATGCTGCGTAATTGCACCGCCAGCCGTTACGCGGTGAACAAGGAGCGCATGGTCCGTCTGTCCGAGTACAGCCGTGACTGCCTCGACGAACTGCGCGCCGAAACCGGTATCGCCTACGAAGGCCGCAGCCTCGGTACGACCCAGCTGTTCCGCACCCAGGCTCAGCTTGATGGCGCCGCGAAAGACATCGCCGTGCTGAAGGAGTCCGGCGTGCCGTTCGAATTGCTCGACCGCGAAGGCATTGCCCGCGTCGAGCCGGCCCTGGCCAGCGTCACCGATATCCTCGCCGGTGCCCTGCGCCTGCCGAACGACCAGACCGGCGACTGCCAGATGTTCACGACCAAGCTCGCTGAAATGGCCGCGAAACTCGGTGTGCAGTTCCGTTTCGGCCAGGACATTCAGCGCCTCGACTTCGCCGGTGATCGCATCAACGGCGTGTGGATCGACGGCAAGCTGGAAACCGCTGACCGCTACGTGCTGGCACTGGGCAGCTATTCGCCACAATTGCTCAAGCCGCTGGGTATCAAGGCGCCGGTGTACCCGCTCAAGGGCTACTCCCTGACCGTGCCGATCACCAACCCGGCGATGGCCCCGACCTCGACCATTCTCGACGAGACCTTCAAGGTCGCGATCACCCGTTTCGACAACCGCATCCGCGTCGGCGGCATGGCGGAGATTGCCGGTTTTGACCTGTCGCTGAACCCGCGTCGACGCGAAACCCTGGAGATGATCGTCAACGACCTTTATCCTCAGGGCGGCGATCTGGCCCAGGCAAGTTTCTGGACCGGCCTGCGTCCGACCACTCCGGATGGCACCCCTATCGTGGGCGCCACCCCGTTCAAGAACCTGTTCCTGAACACCGGTCACGGCACGCTTGGCTGGACCATGGCCTGTGGTTCCGGTCGCTTGCTGGCTGACCTGATGGCGAAGAGAAAACCGCAGATCAGCGCCGAAGGCCTGGATATTTCCCGTTACGGCAACAAGCAACAGGAATCCGCAAAGCACGTTAATCCAGCGCCAGCTCACCAGTGAGTGCATGAGCTGTCGCGGGTAACCGCCTTGCCTTGAGCCAGTCAGAAAGATCCCTCTCCCGGTGCTGTTGGCGGTTAACGCCGCCAGCCAGCGCCGGTTTTTCTTCCAAACGACCGACCAGAAGTCTGCCGCCATGCGTCCTGCCCGTGCCCTGATCGACCTTCAAGCTCTTCGTCACAACTACCGGATTGCCCGTGAGGTCACGGGAGCCCGCGCCCTCGCGGTGATCAAGGCCGATGCTTACGGTCATGGCGCGGTGCGCTGCGCCCAGGCGCTCGAAGCCGAGGCGGATGGCTTTGCCGTGGCCTGTATCGAAGAGGCTCTGGAACTGCGCGCCGCCGGTATTCGAGCGCCGGTTTTGCTGCTGGAAGGTTTTTTCGAAACCGACGAACTGTCGCTGATCGTCGAGCATGACTTCTGGTGCGTGGTGCATTCGCTGTGGCAGCTCGAAGCGATCGAAAAAGCGCCACTGAGCAAACCGATCACGGTCTGGCTCAAGCTCGATTCGGGCATGCACCGGGTGGGGCTGCATCCGAAGGATTATCAATCGGCCTATCAACGGCTGCTGGCCAGCGGCAAAGTGGCGAAGATTGTGCTGATGAGCCACTTCGCCCGTGCCGATGAGTTGAACTGCCAGGCCAGTGCCGAGCAGGTCGCGGTGTTCGAAGCAGCGCGTCAGGGCCTGTCGGCTGAGGTCAGCCTGCGCAATTCGCCGGCGGTGCTGGGTTGGCCGCAGATTCCGAGTGATTGGGTGCGCCCGGGCATCATGCTTTACGGCGCCACGCCTTTCGAAGAAGCCAATGCCGTGGCTTCGCGCCTGCAGCCGGTGATGACCCTCGAATCGAAGGTGATCAGCGTGCGTGAACTGCCGGCCGGCGAGCCGATCGGCTATGGCGCGAAATTCATCACCCAGAAGCCGATGCGCGTTGGGGTGGTGGCGATGGGGTACGCCGATGGCTACCCGCGGCTGGCACCGACCGGTACGCCGGTCCTGGTGGCCGGGCAACGCAGCCAGTTGATCGGCCGGGTATCGATGGACATGCTGTGCGTCGATCTGACCGATATTCCCCAGGCTGGCCTCGGCTCGACGGTGGAGTTGTGGGGCAAAAACATCCTGGCCAGCGACGTGGCCATGGCCGCCGGCACGATTCCTTATCAGATCTTCTGCAACCTGCGTCGGGTGCCAATGCTCTATTCCGGGAGTTGACGGCAAGCGAGCCGGACCGAAAGTCGCCTCACTGAACAGGATTCAGGTCAAAGTGTTGTAAATACTGAACGCTGTCGCCATGATAACGCTCAATATTCCAACAATCTGAATCCCTGGAGGCGCAAGCTTTGGACGTCGGTGAACGACTGCAATCGATCCGTAAGCTCAAAGGTCTTTCCCAGCGTGAACTCGCCAAACGCGCGGGCGTCACCAACAGCACCATTTCGATGATCGAGAAGAACAGTGTCAGCCCCTCGATCAGTTCGCTGAGGAAAGTGTTGGGCGGCATTCCCATGTCCATGGTCGAGTTCTTTTCCGAAGAGATCCTGCAGGAAAAACCGACTCAGATCGTCTACAAGGCTAACGAGCTGATCGATATTTCCGATGGTGCGGTGACCATGAAGCTGGTCGGCCGGGCTCATCCGAGCCGGGCTATCGCGTTCCTCAATGAAATCTACCCGCCAGGCGCCGACACCGGCGACGAGATGCTCACCCACGAAGGTGAGGAAACCGGAATTCTGGTGGAAGGTCGGCTGGAGTTGGTGGTCGGCCTCGAAACATTTGTGCTCGAAGCCGGCGATAGCTACTACTTTGAAAGTACCAAGCCGCACCGTTTCCGTAATCCGTTCGATGCGCCGGCGCGACTAATCAGCGCAGCTACACCCGCGAATTTCTAAGAAAAGAGGCGCCCTGCCAGCATGGCCGAGGCACCCGAGCTGTTTTTCCGTTGCGCAATAAGACCCCTTCGACTTTGGGGTTGTTTCAGTGTCGCGGGCTTACCGCTATACTTGCGCCCGCCTGCGAACCGTGGCCGCAGGCGTGAATAGCCACCATTGAGGGTGAACGCGTGAACCTAATTATGAAAATGCTGGCCGCACCAGCAACCGTACTGGCCCTCTGGGCTGTCAGCGCTCAAGCTGCGACCAACGACGAGATTGCCAAACGCCTTGAGCCAGTCGGCCAGGTCTGTGTTCAGGGTAAAGAGTGCAAAGGCATGGAAGTCGCCGCTGCTGCCGGCGGTGGTGGCGGTGCCAAGGCGCCTAAAGATGTGATTGCCAAGCATTGCAATGCTTGCCACGGCACCGGCCTGTTGGGCGCGCCGAAAATCGGCGACAAGGCAGCCTGGAAAGAGCGCGCCGATCACCAGGGCGGCCTCGACGGCATCCTGGCCAAAGCCATTACCGGTGTCAACGCGATGCCGCCTAAAGGCACCTGCGCCGACTGCTCCGATGACGAGCTCAAAGGTGCCATCAAAGAGATGTCTGGCCTGTAACAAGCCTGCCTCTTTCACAAAAAAGCCGCTTATAAGCGGTTTTTTTGTGCCTGCGATTTCGTTAAACGCCACTGATCCCTGTAGGAGCGAGCTCGCGAAAAACCTTCTTGCACCTCGTTCCATCAGGTTATGCGCGTCATCGTTGACGACCATCGCGAGCGAGCTCGCTCCTACAGGAGGGGGGACTGCGGCGACGGTTTGGCATTAACAGGCTGTTCATTGCAGCAAAGACCCGGCAAGCTCGGTCCAACCCCAGTTCATGGAATGTAAGGGAGGATCGAATGGTGCAGCTGTGTTCTATCGAGCAAGCGGTCGATGAGGTGTTGGCGAGATTGCCGGCGCATATTCACATGGGTCTGCCCCTGGGCCTGGGCAAACCCAACCATTTCGTCAACGCACTGTATCGACGCGTCGCGCTATTGCCCCAACGGCAGCTGACGATCTACACCGCGCTGTGCCTGGGGCGACCTGCATTGGGCGATGGCTTGCAGAAGCGCTTTCTTGAACCGTTCATTGACCAGGTCTTCGGTGATTATCCCGAGCTGGATTTCCTCGCCGACCTGCACCGCGACAGCCTGCCGGGCAATGTTCATATCCAGCAGTTTTTCATGCAGCCCGGTAGCCTGCTCAACAGTCCTGCGGCGCAGCAGGATTATGTCAGCAGCAACTACAGCCATGCGGCCCGGGACATCAACGCTGCGGGCTTGAACCTGGTGGCGCAACTGGTGGCCAGTCATGCCGAGCATCCCGACCGCTTGAGCCTGAGCTGCAACCCGGACATCACCCTCGACCTGTTGCCGATGATCGCCAAGCGCCGAGCCGCCGGGGAGACCATCCTGATGGTCGGCCAGGTGCACAACGACTTGCCCTACATGCCCGGTGACGCCGAAGTCGGTATCGACACTTTCGATGTGCTGATCGACGAGAAAGACCACACCACGCTGTTTTCCACGCCGAACATGCCGGTGGGGTTCCAGGATCATTTCATCGGTTTGCACGCCAGTACGCTGGTGCGCGATGGCGGCACGCTACAGATCGGCATCGGCGCCATGGGTGATGCGCTGACGGCGGCGTTGCTGGCACGCCAGGCGGATAACGATGGTTACCAGGCATTGCTCGCGGACGTGGATCTGAGCCCATGGGCGCAACTGATCGAGCGTGAAGGCGGCCTCGACCCCTTTGCCAAGGGCCTGTATGGCTGCAGCGAAATGTTCGTCAACGGCCTGTTGGTACTGGCCGATGCCGGGATCGTGCGGCGCAAGGTCTATCCGGACGTGCCGACCCAACAACAGGCGAATGCCGGCACCCTCGATGAAGCGGCGCAGACCGATGGCATCTCGGTGCATGGCGGTTTCTTCCTCGGACCGCGCAGTTTCTATGAGCGCTTGCGCGAGTTGCCGCAGAACAAGCGGCTCGAATTCAACATGACCCGCATCAGCTACATCAACGAACTCTATGGCCAGGAAGAGCTCAAGCGGTTGCAGCGCCTCGATGCACGGTTCATCAACACGGCCTTCACCATGACCCTGCTTGGCGCCGGCGTGGCAGATCAGCTCGAAGACGGGCGAGTGCTCAGCGGCGTCGGCGGGCAATACAACTTTGTTGCGCAGGGGCATGCGCTGCAAGGCGCGCGCTCGGTGTTGCTGCTGCGCAGCTGGCGCGAGTCGGGCGGGGATGTCAGTTCAAACATCGTCTGGGAGTACGGCCACTGCACGATCCCACGGCATCTGCGGGACATCGTGGTCACCGAGTACGGCATCGCCGATCTTCGCGGCAAGACCGATGCAGCGGTGATCGAAGCGCTGTTGAACATCAGCGACTCACGCTTTCAGCCGGGTTTGATCGAACAGGCGCAAAAGGTCGGCAAATTGCCCGGGGATTTCCGTCTCGATCCGCGCTTCACCGACAACCGTCCGCAACGCTTGCAGGCGATCCAGGGGCAGCATGCGCAGTTGTTTGCGGAGTATCCGTTGGGTTGTGATTTCACGGAGGTGGAGCGCGATCTGCTGCGGGCGCTGAACTGGCTGAAGAGCAAGTTCAAGCTGAGCGAGATACTGGAATTGGGCAAGGCTGCGCTGGATGCGCCGCCGGCTGAGGCGTTTCCCGAGCATCTGGAGCGGATGCAGCTGAGCAAGCCTGAAGGGCTGAAAGAGGATTTGTTTCAGCGATTGCTGCTGACGGGCCTGAAAGCCACCGCGCAGTAACGGTCGACCCAAAGCCACTGTGGGAGCGAGCCTGCTCGCGAAGAGGCCATAACCTTAAACATCACTGTTGACTGTAAGGCCGCTTTCGCGAGCAGGCTCGCTCCCACAAGAGGGGGCAGGCGGTGTGGCGGATTAATCGATGAAGGTTACAACGCCATCCTTCAGCGATTGCACCCGCGCCAACGACTCTACGCGATAACCCTGCGCATCCAGCTCCGCACGGCCGCCCTGGAACGACTTCTCGATCACGATCCCCAGGCCCGCCACGGTGGCGCCGGCCTGTTTGATGATCGAGATCAGCGCCTGGGACGCCTTACCGTTGGCCAGGAAGTCATCGATGATCAGCACGCGGTCGCTGCTGGTCAGGTGACGCGGGGAGATCGCCACTGTGCTTTCGGTCTGCTTGGTGAACGAGTACACGGTCGCCGACAGCAGGTTTTCGGTCAGGGTCAGGGACTGGTGCTTGCGGGCGAAAATCACCGGCACGCCGAGGTTCAGGCCGGTCATGATCGCCGGGGCGATGCCCGAGGCTTCGATGGTGACGATCTTGGTGATGCCCGAGTCCTTGAACAGCGTGGCGAATTCGTCGCCGATCAGCTTCATCAGGGCCGGGTCGATCTGGTGGTTCAGAAAGGCGTCGACTTTCAGGACCTGATCGGAAAGCACGATGCCTTCTTCGCGGATTTTTTTGTGCAGGGCTTCCATGAAGCTGTCCTCTTTTGGCGCCTTTTGCGCCGAAGGTCTAAATAAAGTGGTCAATTCTAGCGCTTTAACATCGCGCGTATATCCGCCAATGCGTTGTTGCCGCGAACGGCTTTGACTTCGGTCGGGGTGTCGTCGTTGCCTTCCCAGGCCAGGTCGTCCGGTGGCAACTCATCGAGGAAGCGGCTTGGCGCGCAGTCGATGATCTCGCCATATTGTTTGCGCTTGGCGGCGAAGGTGAAGGCCAGGGTCTGACGCGCGCGGGTAATCCCTACGTAGGCCAGCCGGCGTTCTTCTTCGATGGTGTCGGCTTCGATGCTGGAACGGTGCGGGAGGATTTCCTCTTCCATGCCCATGATGAACACGTAGGGGAATTCCAGGCCCTTGGAGGCGTGCAGGGTCATCATTTGCACGCCTTCGGCGCCGTCTTCCTCTTCCTGTTGGCGCTCCAGCATGTCGCGCAGCACCAGTTTGCCGATGGCGTCTTCGACGGTCATTTCGCCTTCTTCGTCTTTCTCGAGCGTGTTTTTCAACGCCTCGATGAGGAACCAGACGTTACCCATGCGGTAGTCGGCGGCCTTGTCGCTGGAGCTGTTGGTGCGCAGCCAGTTCTCATAGTCGATGTCCATGACCATGCTGCGCAGGGCCGAAATCGGGTCTTCGCCAGCGCACTGTTCACGGACCTTGTCCATGAAGCGCTTGAAACGCGACAGGCGATCGGTGAAACGGCTGTCCAGATGTTCGCCCAGGCCGATTTCGTCGGTGGCGGCGTACATCGAGATTTTACGCTCGGTGGCGTAGTTGCCGAGTTTCTCCAGCGTGGTCGAGCCGATTTCCCGGCGTGGGACGTTGATCACTCGCAGGAAGGCGTTGTCGTCGTCCGGGTTCACGATCAGGCGGAAGTAGGCCATCAGGTCTTTCACTTCCTGACGTCCGAAAAAGCTGTTGCCGCCGGACAGGCGGTACGGCACCTGATGGTGCTGCAATTTCAGTTCGATCAGCTTGGCCTGGTAGTTACCGCGGTAGAGGATCGCGAAATCGCTGTACGGTCGGTCGGTGCGCAGGTGCAGGCTGAGGATTTCCATGGCCACGCGTTCGGCTTCGGCGTCTTCGTTGCGGCAACGGATCACGCGGATTTCGTCGCCGTGACCCATTTCACTCCACAACTGCTTTTCGAATTCGTGGGGATTGTTCGAGATCAGCACGTTGGCGCAGCGCAGGATGCGGCTGGTGGACCGGTAGTTCTGCTCCAGCATCACCACTTTCAAAGACGGGTAGTCTTCCTTGAGCAGCATCAGGTTTTCCGGGCGCGCGCCACGCCAGGCGTAGATCGACTGGTCGTCGTCGCCCACCACGGTGAACTGGTTACGCTTGCCGATGAGCATTTTTACCAGCAGATACTGGCTGGCGTTGGTGTCCTGGTATTCATCCACCAGCAGGTAACGCACCTTGTTCTGCCACTTTTCCAGGATGTCGGCATGCTCTTCGAACAGCTTGACCGGCAGCAGGATCAGGTCGTCGAAGTCCACTGCGTTGAACGCCTTGAGCGTGCGCTGATAGTGGGTGTAGACGATGGCGGCGGTCTGTTCCTTGGGGTTGCGCGCGTTTTCCAGGGCCTGGGCGGGCAGGATCAGGTCGTTTTTCCAGGCGCCGATCATGTTCTTGATCTCGTCGACGCCGTCGTCGCCCGAGTATTCCTTCTGCATGATGTCGGTCATCAGGGCCTTGACGTCGGTCTCGTCGAAGATCGAGAAGCCCGGTTTGTAGCCCAGCCGCACGTGTTCCTTGCGGATGATGTTCAGGCCCAGGTTGTGGAAGGTGCAGACCGTCAGGCCCCGGCCTTCACCGGCGCGCAGCAGGGTGCCGACCCGTTCCTTCATCTCGCGCGCGGCCTTGTTGGTGAAGGTCATGGCGACAATGTACTGGGCACGGATACCGCAATTCTGGATCAGGTGGGCAATCTTGCGCGTGATCACGCTGGTCTTGCCGGAGCCTGCACCGGCGAGCACCAAAAGAGGGCCGCCGACGTAGCTCACGGCTTCTTGCTGCCGGGGATTGAGTCGGGACATAGGTAAATTCAGGGGTCAGTCACGAAATGGGCCGGCATTTTAACAGGCTCAGCAATTTGTGCTGCTCTCTCCGACTTGTGACGTACAACGCGATCTCTAATTGCCGCTTTTGTTACTTTCACGCAGGATGCGCAACGGATTTGCGTCTAATGTTCGTAATTCCGGTTACAAAGGCCACGTTTGATAACCGATGTCATTGGTCATTGGTTATCGGCGCGGCATAATGCCCGTCGCCTACATCTTTGCAGAGTCTAGGGAGCTAGCTTGTCTACGCCTGTCGAACCCTTGCGTTTGCTGCTACTGGCTGAAGAGCCAGCGTGGGCAGCGTTGTTGCGCGAGTGTCTGGCTCCGATGGGGAGCTCGGCCGTGCTCATCAGCGCGCCGAGTTGGGAGTCGGTCAGCAGTCTGTTCGATGACAACCGCAGTGCGGTGTTGTTGACGATCCCGGCTCTTCAGCCGGCGCCGGGCCGTTGCTGTCTGCCGACGGTGTTGCTGCTCGAACATGAGCCGCTGACCCCGCCCGACGGTGTAAGCGATTGGTTGGTACGCGATCATCTCGATACCGGCATGTTGCGCCGTTGCCTGCGTCATGTGCGTGAGCGTGGCGTGCTGGAAACCACGCTGCAGCGCTTGGCCGAGCAAGATCCGCTGACCGGCATCGCCAACCGCCAGGGCTTCCAGACACTGCTGACGGCGCGTCTGGCAGAAAACGAAGGCCGTGGCCTGGCGCTGGGGCACCTCGATCTCGATAACTTCCGTCACGCCAACGATGCCCTCGGCCACCAGGCCGGAGATCGCCTGATCCTGCAAGTTGTGGCGCGGCTCAAAAGCCAGCTGGAGGCCGGCGATCAGCTGGCACGGCTGGGCAGTGACGAATTCGCTTTGCTGATCGACACCCGCCGCGCCCCGCAGCGCGCCGAATGGATGGCCGAGCGCATCACCGAAGCCTTGGCCGAACCTTATTGGGTCGATGGCGAAAGCCTGTTGATCGGCTCCAGTCTCGGCATTGCCCACGCCCGTGCCCAGGCCGGTGCCGACCCGTTGATGTGGCACGCACACATCGCCATGCAGCAAGCCAAGAGCACGCAGGGCTGCACCTTTCACATTTTCAACGAACGCATCAACCGCAATGCCCGCAGCATCGCCGACCTGGAAACCGAGCTGCGCCGCGCATTGCGCCGCGATGAGCTGGAACTGCATTACCAGCCACGGCTGAATCTCGAGGACGGGCAAATCGTCGGCCTCGAAGCCCTGGTTCGCTGGCGCCATGCCGAGCGTGGCTTGCTGCCCCCCAGTGAGTTCGTGCCACTGGCCGAGCAGAGCGGTTTGATCGTGCCGCTCGGTTACTGGGTGATTTCCCGGGCCCTGCGCGACATGCAGGCCTTGCGCGAACGCGGTTTGCCGCCGCTGCACATGGCAATCAACCTGTCGTTCCGCCAGTTCCAGGACAGCCAATTGCTGTCGACGCTGAGCCGGCTGATTGCCGAGCGCGGCGTCGAGGCGCAATGGCTGGAGTTCGAACTGACTGAAACTGCAGTCATGCGCCGCAGCGATCTGGTCAAGCAGACCATGGACGCCCTCGGGCGTCTGGGCGTGCGCTTCTCCCTCGATGATTTCGGCACCGGGTTTTCGTCCTTCGTGCACCTCAACAGTCTGCCGATCACCTTGTTGAAGATCGACAAGAGCTTTGTCGGGGGCATGGAGCAACGGGAAGAGAACCGCAAGCTGGTGCACGCGATGATCAACCTGGCGCACAACCTCAACCTGGAAGTCGTCGCCGAAGGCGTGGAAACACCGGAGCAACTGGATTTGTTGCGCGGGTTTGATTGCGATCAGGTGCAGGGGTATCTGATCAGCAAGCCGTTGGCGCTGGCCGAGCTGGTGGAGTATCTGACTTTCGATGGCAGCCAACAGGCGATGATGGAAATCGTGAATTAATCACGAACCCATGTGGGAGCGAGCCTGCTCGCGAAAGCGGTTTGTCAGTCACATCTATGTTGGATGTGCCGCCTCTTTCGCGAGCAGGCTCGCTCCCACAGTGGATTTCAATAAGGCTGGGAGACCGAGAAGCTATCTTCTGACGCCGGCTCGCGCTTGATCATCCGCTTCATCTTCCACTCAAACGCCAGCGTCAAACCCACCGCCGCGAACGCCAGTCCCAGCGCCAGGCCCCACCAGACGCCCGTTGGCCCCCAGTTCAAGTGGAACGCCATCCACCATGCGGCGGGCGCGCCAATCAGCCAATAGCAACCCAGGCCTACCAGGAACGTGGTCTTGGCGTCCTTGAGGCCACGAATGCAGCCCATGGCGATGGTCTGCGTGCCGTCGAACAACTCGAACCACGCCGCGACCGCCAGCAGGCTCACCGCCAGATTGATAACCTCGCGGAAGGCCGGGTCGTTGTGATCGAGAAACAGACCGATCAACTGATTCGGCAGCAGCCAGAACACCATCGCAAAGCACAGCATCGCCGCTGCGCCGAAGGCGAGGCCGACCCGTCCAGCCAGTCGTGCATCCAGCAGTTGCCCGGCGCCGTAATGCTGGCCGATGCGCATGGTGATCGCATAGGAAATCCCCGCCGGCACCATGAACGCCACCGAAACGATTTGCAGGGCGATCTGGTGCGCCGCCAGTTGCGTACTGCCCATGGTGCCCATGCACAGCGCCGCGAATGCAAACAACCCGACTTCCACGGCGTAGGTGCCGCCAATCGGCAGGCCAAGTCGCCACAGCTCCTTCAGGTATTGCCGGTTGAGCCGCAGCAACCCCTGACGCAGCGGATAGGCGTCGTAAGCCGGATGCCGATGGATGTGCCACGCCAGCGCCAGGGCCATGAGGTTGGCCACGATCGCGGTGACCAGACCGATGCCCATCAAGCCCAGTTTCGGCAGGCCGAACATGCCGGTAATCAACGCGTAGTTGAGCAGGAAGTTAGCCACCGTTCCGCCCAGGCTGATGACCATCACCGGCGTCGCGCGGCCGATGGCGCTGGTGAAGCCACGCAAGGCCATGAAACTCAGGTAGCCGGGCAGGGCAAAAGGCAAAAACACCAGGAACTGCCCGGCCGCCTGCACGTTGCTTTCGGTCTGGCCGAAGAGCAGCAAAACCGGTTTGAGGTTCCACAGCAATAGCCCGGCACCCAGCGCCATCAGCCACGCCAGCCACAACCCGGCCTGGACCAGTCGGGCAGCCCCGAGGGTATCGCCCGCGCCCTGACGGATCGACACCAGAGTGCCGACCGCCGCAATCACACCGATGCAGAAGAACGCCACGAACGAATAGCTCGCCGCGCCCAGACTGCCGCCGGCCAGTGCCTCGGGACTCAGGCGCGCCATCATCAAAGTGTCGGTGAGGACCATCAGCATGTGCGCCAACTGCGAGGCGATCAACGGCCCCGCCAGCCGCAGGATGGCCCAGAGTTCAATACGCGCTGGATGCTGCATGATCATCACGCTCGATTGTCAAAGTGAACAGGAAAGCGTCGATTCTCGGCGCTCTGCGGGGTTTGCACAAAGGGATAAAAAGGATGGATGGCATGATTCAAACTCATGCTGGAGAGTTTCTGCTAGGGTGATCGAATCCCGATGTAGGAGCTTTCCCAATGTCACGTCGTCTTCCTCCCTTGTATGCCCTGCGCGCATTCGAAGCGGCGGCGCGACACAGTTCGTTCACCCGAGCCGCTGAAGAGCTGTCGATCACGCAAAGTGCAGTCAGCCGGCATATTCGTACGCTCGAAGAGCATTTTGCCTGCCGCTTGTTTCACCGCAGTGGTCGCCACCTGCAGCTGACCGAATCGGCCCGCTTGTTGTTGCCGGGGATCCGCGAAGGCTTCACTGCTCTGGAACGGGCTTGCAATACCTTGCGCGCCGAAGACGACATCCTGCGCATGAAAGCCCCGTCGACGCTGACCATGCGCTGGTTGCTGGCGCGCCTGAGTCGCTTCCGCCATCTGCAGCCGGGCAACGAGGTGCAATTGACCAGCGCCTGGATGGATGTCGATTCGGTAGACTTCAACGATGAGCCGTTCGATTGCGCGGTGTTGCTGAGCAACGGGCATTTCCCGCCGGACTGGGAGGCGAGTTACCTGTTCCCGGAGGAATTGATCCCGGTGGGCGCGCCCAACCTGCCGAGCGATCAGCCTTGGGACGTCACGCGTCTGGCCAATACTGAGCTGTTGCACCCGACACCGGACCGCCGCGACTGGCGCAATTGGCTGGAGCGCATGGGGCTGGCCGACCAGGTGTCACTCAAGGGCGGGCAGGTGTTCGACACGCTGGAGCTGGGCATGATCGCGGCAGCCCGAGGCTACGGCGTGTCCATGGGTGATTTGCTGATGGTGGCGGAGGATGTGGCGCAAGGGCGATTGAGCCTGCCGTGGCCGACGGCCGTTGCCAGCGGTGAGAAATACTACCTGGTCTGGCCGAAAACCCGTCCGGGCGGTGAGCGCATGCGCCGGCTCAGCGACTTTCTGCAAAGTGAAGTCAGGGCCATGGAATTGCCGGATGTCGAGCACCTGAGCTGAAACGATGGAGCGGCCGGCGTAGCGGCCTTGAGCCATATCCCCACTAATCGCTCAAGTATTTCCGTTCGCCGCCGAAAATCTGCTCGTGGGACCTTCGTGCAGGTTCGACGCTACCCCCTAAATATTAGAAATTTTGCTGAGTGTGCGCCGCGATCACGATGATCCAGGCACTTGGCCAGGAGCTGTCATGTCTCAACCTCGTGCCCGGATAGCCTCACAGCTTGGTCTTGCGCTCGCCGTGATTCTGGCGATCGTCATCACCGGCAGTACCTTGTTCGCCCTGCGTTCGCTGGACACCGCCAACCTCGCCACCCGCGAAGAGCACCTGGCCAGTGAGGCCCGGTTGCTGGCCGATCAGCTGAGCACCTTTCACGGCACGTTGCGTGAAAGTACCCAGCGCCTGGCCGGACTGTTCGAGAAGCGCTTCAGTGGAGGGCTGAGCGTGCACCCGGATGAACCGGTGGCCGTGGCGGGTATCCAGACACCGGGCTTGCACCTGGGCAATGAAGTGCTTAACAACAACTTCAAGGAAGTGGACGAGTTCAAGCAGATGACCGCGGGCGTGGCGACGGTGTTCGTGCGCAGCGGCGAAGACTTCATTCGCGTCAGTACAAATGTCAGCAAACAAGACGGCAACCGTGCCATTGGCACTGTTCTGGATCACGCGAATCCGGCATACGCCCGTTTGATGGCGGGGCAGAGCTACGTGGGTCGATCCTTGCTGTTTGAACGCTTCTACATGTCGCAGTACACCCCCGTGCGCGACAGCAGCGGTAAGGTCATTGCCGTGTTGTATGTAGGATTCGATTACACCGACGCGCAGAAGGCGCAGTTCGAAAACCTCAAACGCTTCCGCATCGGCCAGACCGGCTCCCTGGCGCTTTTGGATGAGCAAAACAAATGGCTTGTGCCGATCGCAGGTGTGCAGGCGCTGGACCAAGCGGTGCCAGCAATTGTCGAACTGGCGAAAACGCCGGGCAAGGGCGATTTCTGGAGCGACAAGTCCGAAGAATTTTATAGCGTGGCCGTACCGTTCGAAGGCGGGCCGTGGTCGGTGGTGGCGAGCATGCCGAAAACCGAAATCAGCGCCGTGACCTGGAGTGTCGGTATCCAGCTGGCCATCGGCAGTTTGCTGGCGATGTTGCTGGCGGTGGGTTCGGCGGTCTGGCTGTTGCGCAGCAAACTCGCGCCGCTGGCGGATCTGGTGCGCCAGGCCGAAGCCTTGGGTGCCGGTGACCTGAGCGTGCGTCTGAGTGTGTCGAGCAACGACGAGATCGGTCAGCTGGCCCGCGCCTTCAACCAGATGAGCCAGGCGTTGTCGACCATGGTCGAGCACATCCGCAATGCTTCGATGGAGGTCAACCGCCGCGCTCAGGCCCTGTCCGGTTTGTCCGGTGGCGCCTACGAAGGGATGGAACAGCAGTCGGGCGAAATCACCAGCATGGCCGGGGCCGTGGAAGAATTCAGCGCGACCTCGTTGAACATTGCCGACAACATGGGCAGCACCCAGCGTCTGGCCCAGGAAAACGCCCAGCAAACGCAGATTGGGCGCACGTCGATGGACGAAGCGTCCTCGTCGCTGGAGCAAATCGCCGGGGCATTGAACAGCACCGCAACGGTGATCAATACGCTGGGTCAGCGTTCCCAGGAAATCGGTGGCATCGTCGGTGTGATTACGTCGATCGCTGATCAGACCAACCTGCTGGCGCTCAACGCCGCGATCGAAGCGGCCCGTGCCGGCGAGCAGGGTCGTGGTTTTGCCGTGGTGGCCGATGAAGTGCGCAACCTTGCCTCTCGCACCCGTGAAGCCACCGATGAAATTTCCGGGATGATCCAGAGCATCCAGCAAGAGACCGGCAACGCCATCAGCACCATGGAACAGGGCAATGTGTTGATGCAGGAAGGCTTGTCACGCAACGCCAACGTCGCCGCGGCACTGGCGCGGATCGATGAGCAAAGCCGCTCGGCCGGACAGCAGTTCGCCGCCATCACCACCGCCACTCAGGAACAGAGCAGCACTGCGACCTTGCTCAGCAGCAACCTGCAGAGCATCGCCCTGGCCAACAGCGAGCAGCGTGAAGTGGTGTCCAACCTGGCCGTCACCGCCAGGGAACTGGAGAAGCTGGCGGCGGATTTGCGGTCCGAAGTTGACCGGTTTCGTTGAGGTGCTTTGAACTAGTTATCGCGGGCAAGCTCGCTCCCATAGGGTACCTGCGTCGTCGAATAACCGTGTAGACGACACAAATTCTGTGCGAGCCTGCTCGCGAATGAGGTCACCTCAATTCAGCATCTTTGCCCCGCTAATCGCACTTGGCATTGCTGGAGACTTCCTTGCTTGCCTGTTTCAACAGGTTACCCAACTCAGCCGCATTGGTGCTGTTGTAAACCCGGCCACCGGTGTTCTCAGCGATGCAGCGTGACGGGCCGCCAGCACCGATTTTCACCACGTTGACCCGCAGGCGTGGTTGTTCCCTGGCGATTCGACGGGATACCGCGCAAACGTCCTGCCCGCAACCGTCTTCTCCGTCGACAAACATCACGATAACCGCATCGTTATTGCGCCCGTCGACGGTACTCGCCGCATGGGCCAGGCTGTCGGCCAGCGGTGTGCCGTCGTCGGGAGCCAGACCTCGAATCCCGTTGATCAGCCGCGGACGGTCGCCGAACTTGAACACACCCCGGTCCGGTGTTCTTTCGCAACCGGCGAAGGTGATCAGGCGTGTGTCGATCTTCGGGTCCAGCCCGTTGATCATGCCGGCCAGCGAATCCTTGGCGACGTCCATGCGGCTGGGTTTGGCGGTGAGCCGCATGGTGCGGTTCGGGTCCAGGAGCTTGTTGATGTCAGGACCGAAGAACCAGTCCTCGTCGGCTTTCACTGACTTGATGTTCAAGTTCATCGAACCCGAGGTGTCGAGCACCACTACGAACTGTGGGATCTCTGCCTTAGGCGCATTTTTACGGCATGCGAAGTTGTCCAGCGTCGGGGCTGGTGGCGGGGCCGCTACTTCCGGTTTTGGTGGTGGAACCGGTTTGGGTGGCGGGGTCGGCTTGGGTTCCGGTACGGGTGCGGGTGCCGGTTTGGGTGGCGGGACCGGCTTGGGTTCCGGTACCGGTACCGGTTCTGGCGTGGGTTCTGGTGCCGGAACAGGTTTCGGTTCCGGTTCCACGACAGGTGCGGGAACAGGCTCAATCGGCTTCTCAACCGGCTTCTCAACTGGCGTAACCACCGGCGCTACAGGCGGAACCACGACAACCGGCTCACGGTGCAGGAACCACCAGAGCCAGAGCGCCAGAAGCAGCAACAACAGCGCGAGCAAGGCCGCCGCGAGCCACCAGCCCCGCCGCGACGGCGATACGACCGGCGCCACCGGAATCACCGGCGGCACGATCGGTTTGGGCGGACGCTGGTTCCAGCGCACCACCAATGGCTCACCATTGAGGCTGTAGAGCTTATCCAGCTCAGGCGTGCCGAGCAGGCTGCGCAGGTCATCCGCTTCCGTCGGTTGACCGCGTTTTTGCAGTTCATCCGCCAGCTGTCCGAGGGACGTCTGACGTACCTCGTAGGTTTCCAGCAAACGTCGTTGCGCGTCCTCGTTGAGATCGGCATAAGGCGTAGGTTGGCCGCCCAGTTCGGTCCACCATTCCAGCACGTCGCCGCTGCCCATCCGCGGGATGGCAAACAGACTGGCGACGGTCGGTGGAAAGTGTTTCTGGATGAGGGCGACTTTGGCTTGCAGCGCACTCATCTCCTCCGATCTGGCTTGCGCATCCCTGATGACCCGCTGCATGACGACGATTCCTGAAAAAGTGCAGGCATCCATCGGGACGCTTGCGGGGTGAAAAGTTACTCTTCGTAGCCGAGGCTGAATTGCAGCTGATTGACCTTCTTCTGCAACGTTTTCAGCTCTTGCTGCTTGGCCGCCAGTGTCGCGGGTGTTGATTTGGCCGTTGGCGCCGCTTGCGAAGCCTTGAGCTGCTTCTCGAGGTCGGCAATCTGCTTCTGCACCTGGGCCTCATTGCCACGCCGAGCCTTGAGCGAGGTCAGCAGTTGCGCCAGCGACTGATTCAGCGCCGCCTGGGATTTCTGCTGGCTGGCCAGATCGGTCTTGGTGCTGAGCTGCTGGGCCTGAATGTTCTCGTACACCTGACGGAACATTGCGTTTTGCTGTCGGGACTCGCTCAGGGCCAGTTCCTTCTGCTTGACCTGATCGCTGTAACCACCGGAGTAGTCGCAGTTCATCTTGGTCAGCAGGCTGCTGTCGCGATTGGTTGCATCGCATTCGCCGGGCTGGGTCGCGCAACCGCTCAGGGCCAGGACGGCAGTGATGACCATCAGTTGTCGTAGCGTCATGTGCTTAACCCAGGGTGATTGCGGAGCGTTGGCTGTACAGGGCGTCGACTTCCTTCTGCAGGCTGACGACTTTCTGGTTCATTCTCTGAATGTTCATGTCCACCTGTCGGATCTCGGCGCTGGTGCCTTGTGAACGCTCGGCGTCTGCCACTTTGCGGTACTCGGTGACCTTGGTACGCATGTTGGCAAGGTCTTTGCGCAGGCGTGCGATGTCCGAGTCAATCCCGGCGATTTGCGCCTGAGCCCTGCTCTTGTCGACTTTCTTGTTGGCGATGTCCTTTTTGATCTGGGCAATTTGCGCATGGTCATCATTGATCACTTGCTGAGCGGTCGCAGTCCGGGCGATCACGTTCTGCGTGTCTTGTTCGACGTCGCTGTTCATCTTCGCCAAGCGGGTGGCGGTGTCGGCGTATTCGGCGCGACGTTGGTCCAGGTAATAGTTCGCGCCCATGGCCACGCCACACGCGGTAATACCGGCGGCGATGACGCACACGGTTTTGTTGCTGCTGTTGGACAGCGCGCAAGCGAGGATGCCGACACCGGCACCGACGGCGCAGGCCTGGTATCCGGACTTGCTGAAGAACTCTGCGTCATTGCCCTGGGTCAGGCGCGGGTCGGCACCGTCGCCTTCGCCCTCGCCGAGCATGGAGCTGCCGGTGTTGGCGCAACCGGTCATTAGCAGGCTGCTGGCGACTACGAATGCGATCTGTAGCTTGAAGCGAGTCCAAAGGCTGCGCGACATGGTGAAACTCCTACGTAACGGTGTTGACGCGTTGTTATTGAGTGACGGTTTTGCAGCTGGTCAGCCAGGCTACAGTGTCGATTTTCTGCTTTTGCAGGAACGCTTTCTGATTGGCCCAGTGAGTGCGCAGGTAAGGTTTGAGGTCTTGCAGCTGTTTGTTGCGGGTGATGATTTCTTCCATCACCGGGACTTGCGTTTCAAGCAGTGGCTGGCCGTACAAGGTAGCCGATTCCACCAGGCTGCTGGCGTAGTAACGGCTGAGTTTGTGCAGGCGATCCTTTTGCTCGTCGAGCTTGCCTTTACGCATGTCGCAACTGGCATCTTTGTCTGCGCTTTCACAGTTGAGCTTGTAGTTTTTTTGCAGGAAGTCCACGTACTGGCCGTCGTCGAGCATCTTGGTGCACAGGAACGCACCCAGGTTGAGGCTGGCGCGGATCGCCTGGTCGCGGGTTTCTTCCTGCTGCTGGTTGCTGGCGCGCAGTTGGTTCTCCAGAGTCTGGAGCTTTTCCTTGAGTACTTTGTCTTCGACGCCCGAGGCGAGGCTGTTCAGCGATTGCACGGTGCCTTTGTCGGCGGATTCGGTTTCCTTGCTGCCGGTACCGAGTTTCTTCCAGCTGCTTTCGATGCTGGCGACTCGTTCGCGAGAGGTGAGGGTCGGGGAGACCAGCACCAGTCGCAGGCCGGTGGTCTTGTTTTTCACCTGGCCTTCGGCATTGTAATACGGTTCCTCCTTACGTAAGGCAGTACGAAGGTCGGCCTGCGCGGTCAGGTAGTTTCCGCCACGAACGACGTAGCCACCGGCCTGACCGTGCTGGCGGTCGAGTTTGTTCAGGCGAAACGGCTCGAACATCATTTCGTCGACGTTACCGAGCATGTCATGCAGGCCCAGCGGGTTGGGCTTTTGCAGACCGGTCAATTGCACTTTGCCGTTGGACGATTGCGCCCCGGCGAACCACTCGTAGGCGTTGATGCCTTCTGGCATCGGGTAGTGCGTGTCGCGGAATTCAGCAGCACCGACTTCCAGCCCGCCGCGCGCGGCGAACTCCCACTCGACCTCGGTCGGCAGGCGCAGGAAACCCAAGGCGCCGTCTTCCCTGGGCAGCTTGCCGGCGGCGTTTTTGCGCAGCCACAGGTTGTACTTGTCGGCGGCCTCGATGGCTTGCACCCAGCTCACCGCCGTTTGCGGCAAGCGCATCTTGGTGGCGGCGGTGGGGCAGGTTGCTTCGGTCAGCGCGGCGTATTGCAGTTGACTCATCTCGTACTTGGCCATCAGGTAGTAACGGGATTTGTCGTTCTTGGCCCCGGTGAAACTGCCGGCGATAAAGGTCGGGCGGGTCTGTTCGACATAGCCGTATTCCGCGCCGTCCTGACCGATGTTGATGGGGTAGTCATCCAGCGGACCGGCGACCGGAATGAATACCTTGCGAAATACCATCGAACCTTCGCAGGGCATCGGCAGCACGACGTCGCCAGCCTCGGGCATCGGGTTGTAATACTTCTCTTCCCAGCCCGCCGCCGAGGCGTCGAGCAAGTAGCCGAGGCTCAGGGGCAACAGCAAGCCAAAACGTTTATAGCTCACGCAGACTCTCCGCAGGTTGGATTTTGATGGCTCTCAGGGCGCCGATCATGGCCACCAGTGCAGCGACCAAGAAGGTCAGGAGCAGGGCGGCCAGGCCATGCCAAACAGTGATGTGGCAAGCGAAGGTGCCGGTGGTTTTGCTGCTGCCGAGCAGGTAGTCGAACAAATGACTGCCCACGGCATAAAATCCCAGCCCGCCAATGTAGCCGGCCAGGCTCAGCACCAGCGCTTGCAGGACCACGAAACCGCCAACGGACCTGCGTTTGAAACCCAGCAGACGCAGGACTGCCAGGCTTTTGCGTTTACGATCGATGTTGGCCAGGAATGCGCCGACCATTGATGCCACGCAGCCGATCAGTGCCGCCGCGGCGATCACACCGAAGATCAACCCCAACACATGGTTGATGGCTTTGACGTTGTCGATATCGGCCAGTCGACTCGACGTTTCGATGTGTTGTTCGTTGAGCCAGTGCTCCAGCGATGCGACCTGATCGATGTCGCGTGCATATACGCGGGCGCGGGCATACAGCGGTTGTAAATTACCCTGAGGTTTACCGGTGGTCACACCGAACTCACTGACCTGATAACCGTCGCGAAAACGCTCCAGATCCAGCAGCAGCGGCGGGGCGACAAACCCGGCAGCGCGACCAAAGCGGGCACCGTCGAGCACGGTCAGTACCGTCAGCGTCATCTCGCCGCGTTCATTGACACCTTCCAGACGGCGCAACGCCCGCAGCTGCACGCTGTCGCCTGCCTTGGCCTGCAAGCGTTGCGCTGCGCTGGCGCTGAGGATCACTTGATTGCCGACGGGGTTGAGTGACGCCAGGTTCAGTTGGGGATCGCCGGGCTCAGTGGCGATGATTTCCGCGCCTTCGACAAACCGTTGCATGCCGATCAGCAGATCAGCCTGGGTATTGAGCGAGCGGGTCTGTCCGAGGGCAAAACCGGTCTCGGGGCGCTGGCGCAAACGCTCGATCCAGGCAGTGTCGTAGTTGCCGTTGCTGAGCATCTTCACTTCAAGATTGCGCGGATCGCGCAGCAGTTCGTCCTGCAACTGGCTGACCACCCCGTGTTTGAGCCCGAACAGCAACAACAACGGCGCGATCACCGCCACCAGGGAGGCGGCGATGCACAGCGAGACCTTGCGATCGTGCCAGAGGTCTTGCAACGCCAGTGAGCCCAGCAGGCGCAAGCGATCAGTCCATCGGTTCAAACAGAGTCTCCCCCTGATGGCTGGTAGCGCCGAGTCGCGGCAAGCCGAAATCCTTCAACAAAGCCCAGTCATGGGATACAACGAGCGCACTCAGGCCCATGCTCGACACCAGGCTCAGGAGCAACTCGAACAAACGCCGGGCACCGTGAGGGTCGAGTGCGGCGGTCGGCTCGTCGGCCAACAGCAGCAGCGGTTCATGGGCAATTGCCCGAACGCAGGCAACACGTTGGCGTTCGCCGATCGACAACGCCTGAGGTTGTTTGTCCAGCAACCCTTGCAGGCGCAACACGTCAACGGCGTGGTCGATGTGATCGCTTTTTGCGGGCATCCCGAGCAAACGGCGCGGCAGGCTGATGTTGTCCCGCACGCTCAGGAACGGCAGCAAGCCGCCACTCTGCAAAATGAATCCCAAATGCCGCGAACGCACCGCTGCAAGAGCAGGCTGGTTGTCAGTGGCCAGCAGTTGGGCGATATCCTGAGCGTGTGTCGGGCCCAGCCGAAAGTACTCGAGCTCCACCGGCGCGAGCAACAGGCCGATGGCTTCGAGCAACGTGCTTTTGCCACTGCCGCTCTCGCCGGTGATGGCGAGGATCTCCCCGGCGCCGACCTGCAAGTGCGGTAGTCGCACGTGATGGGCGTGTGCGCCTTCACCACGGCGCACCAGCAGGTTCTTGATATCGAGCATCGGCGTCTCTTTAAGGCATCATTTCCAGTGGCACGGGGTAGACGTTGTCCCGCGCATCGCTGTCTTTGGCCAAAGCTACCCAGCGATCTACATCGGCGTTGTAACGCTGGTAATGCCGCAGTTTGGTGTTCAGCGTGCGGATGAATTTTTCTTGCGCCAGACCATCCCAGCTCTTCCAGGTCTCTTCATCCAGGTTCAGCACTTCACTCTGATAGGGCAGGTCTTCGAGGTATTCACCGAGGACGCCCATGTCCGCCAGTTTGGCGTTGCTGTTCTGTTTGAGCTGATTGGGATCGGCGCCCATGGTCGCCGCCACCGAGCGCAGGCGGTTGAACATGTCCGTCGGCGAAATCAGGCCTTCGTTGGCGGCATCGAGAATCTGCTTCATCACGTCGCTCAAATCGCTGAGCTGTGACTTGGTCAGCAGCACCCGTACGTCGGTGGTCGGGATGTTTTGCTTGATCAGGTCGCGGTCGGTGATCCATGCCTTGAACACGGGCGGGGCTTTGCTGTTGGTCTTCTCGCCCAGATAGGCGAGTTGCATGGCGTGGCCGATCAGCGCCGCGTCTTCGAGCATCTTTTTCTCGGCCGGGTCCTGCTTGGCGTTCGCCGCACTGCCAATGGCGTCTTCTCCCATGTAGGCAGCTTTGACCTGTGTAGTAATCGCCCCGGCCAGTGCGTCGACCTTGCGCCCGAATTCCTGAACATCGCCAGCGTTCACCGGGTAGTACAGCGAAGTGTTGGTGCCCGGGTAGGTCGACAGGTCCTTGTACTGCGCCTCGGCCTTGGCGTGGTCCTTGGTTCCGGCCGGGGTTTTCAGGTGCAGGGTGTAAATCGCCACGCCCGGGTTGGCGGCTTCGATACGCACCTGCGCGGCGTTCAAACCGGTCTTCGACAGCTTGTCGTCGCCTTCGATGGCGCCCGCATCGGTGATCAGCACCACGTAGCGTGCGCCGAACTGGTTCCAGTCGACTTTGTCGATGCTCTCCATGACGCCGGCAAACGAGTCCTCATCGAAGCTGCTGCTCGACACGGTGGCCTGTTTGAGGTCTTTGATCCTGGCGAAAAAGTCGGCGCTGTCTTTCACCTGCGTCGGGTCGGCGTACATCTTGGTGGTGTATTCCAGCCCCGGTACCGCCTGGGTGTTGGAGCGGAAAGCCACCAGGCCGAACTTGACCTGCTTGCCGAGATTCTGAGCTTCGATCTTCTGGTAAACCTTGCGGATCGCCTCGCGGGTGCGGTCGATGTAGGGGTCCATCGAGATCGTCGAGTCGATGACAAATACCACGGCCGCGCTGAATTCCTTCAGCTGGTTGGCCTTCTTCTCTTCGGCTTCCTTGGCGCTGGCCGCGCTGTTTGCAGCACCACCCTTCACGTTCTTGTCATCCGACTTGCTGACGGAGGCGACATTGAGCAGGCGCGTGCGGAAACCGCTTTCGGTCATGACTTCTTCGCCGCTGAGCACCGGCAGCAGGTAGAACTGCTTTTGCAGGTCGACGAAGTATTCAGGTTCTTCAGCCAGTACGCCCGGTGCTTGCTGGCCCTTTTTCAGCGTGGCCCGCAGCGGCGCGACTTTGCTGACCGGGTCCGGTGCATCAAGAATGCCCTCGACGGTGGCACGGTCCTTGAAAAACAGCAGTCGGTCGCGGTTGGCCGGGTTGGTGAAGGCCAGCGTCAGCTGCATCTTCCAGTCGGTGGTGCAGCTGGCAGGCAGCCAGCCAATGGTTTTGCCGTAGCTGTCGGGGCCGACTTTCAGCCACTCGGCGTTATTCACTTGGGCGCGCTCGTACACATAAAAGCGGCTGAAGACTGGTTGTGCGTCGCCTGCCGCACCGCCCGCCGTCGGGCTGACTTTGCAGCCCGGCGTGGTCAGCACGCGTTGGAACAGGGTCTTTTTACCGGCCTGGATCAGCGGTTTGTCATCGGCCTGGGACAGCGGGCTGATGCACAGCGCGAGTAATGCGGCACCGCTCAGCAGGAATCGACTCAGGGGCGAACGCATCACTTCTGCAACTCCTCGAAGCGCTGCTTGGCTTCGGCGTTGTTCGGGTCCTGGGTGAGGATGGTTTCATACCAGTAGGCGGCGGTGGCGTTGTCCGCGGCCGGGAAGCACTCGCTGGCCTTCAGGTATTTCGGGTCGTATTCGCGGGCATAGGCGTTGGCGATCAGCGCGTCACCGGCCTGGGCACGGTTGGCGTACAGGCGCTGGGCGACGCCGCAGTGCTTGCTGGCTTTGGCCTGGTTGATGATCTCCAGCAATTTGGCACTGTCGGGTGCCGCCTTGATGCAGGTCTGGACGAAGGTCAGTTCGGGCAGGCTGTTCATGCTGTCGAGGGTGCAGGCCTGAGCGTCGGCGCCGGCGGGTGCGACGGGAGTGGCTGCAACTGTAGGGGCCGGGGTGCGTTTGTAGAACCAGAATCCGGCGCCAGCCGCCAGCAGCAACACCACAATCAACAGACCGATCAGGCCTTTTTTGCTTTTTTTCACCGGTGCCGGAGGCGGCGCGTAGGCGGGCTCGGTGAGCACCGACTCCAACTCCACTTCTGGTTCGGCGGTGGACAGGGTCAGTTCAGGCAGATCCGGGATCTCCACGATCTCCGGTGCCGGTGTGCTCGGCGCCGTCAGTTCGGCACCGCCGTAAGTCGAGCGTGTCTGGCCGCCGGCCGTGGACGGTAGCAAACCAACGCCTGGGCGAACCACGCCTTTATCGGCATGACCGTGGCTCTGTTCGCGCAGTTCGATCTGGAATTGCGAATTGGCGACGCCTTCCAGTAGCGGGTCGACCACGTCCGGGCCGACCTGCGTTTCCAAAGCTTCACCGTCGGCCGTGAGGTTGAAACGCGAGACCTTGAACCAGAATGGATGGTTGCTCCAGGCCTTGTGGTCCTGAAGGTAAAAACCGTCCTGGTTGCGCTGAATGGAAAACTCCAACTGTTGCTCGCCACCCTGCCATTTCTTCAAAGTGAGGCGGGCCTGGCCAGGCAGATTGGGCTCTAACGCGAGCAGGTCGACACGAATTGGCATTGCTTATCTCGCTGCGAAGGCTGTGAGCACTTGGCCCAGCCGTTCGTTCTGTTCAGGGGTGATTTCACGTCCGGCACCATGGCCGGCATTGTCCTGCGTGATGTAGGCCAGGCCCGAGAGCCAGTCGCCCAGGTACCGTTGCGCCTGATTCGATGGTTGCGCCGGCAGTACGGGCACTTGGCCCGGGCCAATGTCGGTGTAGAACGAAAACAAAGGCGCCTTGGTTCCGGTGCGGCTGTTCGGACGCTCGTTCACCGGCTTCTGGAGGTAGCCGAACCAGGACACGAAATCGCGCAGCACACGTTGCACTTCCAGTACCTGGCGCTCGACCAGTTGATCGCGCCGCGCGCCACTTTGTGCTCGCTTGAGGACGGCGCGGCTCAGTTGCCCCGGCAAGTCCTGGCGATAGCCGGCGGTGATCAATTCATCGACCACCGCTTCCAGCAAGGCCTTTTCCAGCCCCAGCAGGTTGAGCAGGCTTTGCCGGGTGGTCAGTTCCCGCAGGTGCGCGATCCAGGCCTTGAAGGCCGCTTTGGCGAAGCGATGCTCATTGCTTTGCAGTTCGGGCGCCGGGGTGCCGGTTTTGTTGCTCGCTGGCGTGCTGTCGGGGCTCTGGTCGTCACCGAAATCGAAATCGAAACCGGCGTCGTTGCCGTAAAGGCTCTGGCTCGGTGTCGGGGCGATCGGTTCGTCGTTCACGGCCGGCTCGTCATCGGTCTCGTACACGCCGCTGAGGTACAGGTCGCGCACCTCTTCACTCGGCATGTCGAGTTGATCGATCAGTTCGCCAAGTACCGCCGGCCGACGACCCAGGCCCGTCAGAATCATTTGCGCCTTGGCTTTCTTGGCGGCTGCGGCGCTGTCGTCGTCAGCGTGGTACCAGGTGCTCAGGCCGTGAGTGGTCAGGCCTTCGAGGCACTCGCTCAATTGCTCGCGGATGCGCTGCAATTTGAATTCGATATTGGCCACGCCTTTGAAACTGCCGCTGAAGTGGCTGATGCCACCGTCATCGTGGCGCAGCATTTCTGTCCAGGCGTTGACCGGGTTCTTGATGTGTTTGCACACCAGAGCGTTGCTGGCGAAGCTGGTGCCCAGCGCGTTGACACGTTCCTGATAAATGGCATTGAGGCCGGTTTCCGCACCGGTCGCGTCCTGCCCGATAAATGCCGCGTCCATACGCGGTTTGCGTACCAGGTAGGTGTTCTGGAATGGTGTGCCGGCCCAGTCGTTCATCCAGCTCAGGCTGCCGAAACGCTCCAGCATGGTCAGCTTGACCATGCCGTTCCAGCTCTCGTCGTACTGATCAGGTGTCAGGCTCAGGGAGTTGGTAATGCGCAGGTCAAGCATGGTCAGCGCCCAGATCAGGCCGGTGTCGCGCTTGCTGCGAGCAGCCGAGTCGGCACCCTGGGTTTTTTCGATCCATCGGGTCAGCACCGGCCCCACGTCGTTGACGTCGCTCTGCTTGGTTGAGCTTGTGCAGACCACCAGTGCGTTCATTTCCTGGTTGTCGGTGTAGCGTTCAAACAGGTAGGCGACCTTGCCGCGCAGAATCAGCTGGGAAACGGAGTTGTCCTTGGTGGTGGATTGCGGGTCGTTGGAGTCGGCGATCTCGTGCAGTTTCTGGCGGCCGCGATAACCGGGGAAGTCCAGTAGGTCGACCTGATTGACGATGTCATCCACTGGCGCTTCGACCAGGCGGAACGTCATTTCGGCGGTCAGTGCCGCCAGTTGCGCGACCGCAATCGCCTGACTGTTTTGCAGGCGATCGCCAACCAGCGGTCGAACATCGATCGGCAAGTCCAGCGGGCTGCCGAAGCGTTCGAGGATATCGACGTTCATGATGCTGTCGCGCTGGCTGTAGGTGTCGTTTTCGAAACTCACCAAGGCCTTCAACGGTGCGAACACGGTCTCTGGCAGACCCAGCTTGTGCAACGCGCCGGCCAATTGCTGGTACACGCGCGTCAACTCGCGTTGCTCACCCCAGAGAATCGAAAACAGCTCGGCCCGTTCCTGGAAATTCAGGCGTGGCGCCAGTTGCAACGCTCTGGGCCAGTACAGGTGCTCAAGCTTCTTCACCGAGTTGCGGAAATTGTCGCGCAGGTAATCCCACAGCGACACCAGATCGTCAGCATTGACCCCTGTTTGCAGCGGGCCGGTTTCGCGGCCTTCGAACGGTTTGAGCACGCGCTGGATGCGCTCTTCATCGATCTCGTAGGAAATCCGTTCAAGGTCGAAATCCTTGAACCAGGCGTTGGCGAGAATCTTCGCCAGCTCGATTTCCTTGAACAGCGAGAGTTCTACCGGGAAGTCATTGTCCTGACTTATCGCCGCCCGACGGCTGAAGCGCGTTACCAGGCCGGTGGCCTCCTTGCCGCCACCCACCGGGTTGATGTGCTTGATGAAGTCCAGGCGCTGGTCGCCGAACTCGGTTTCCAGCTTGCCGTTCTGACCGGCGGCGAGGGCCGAAATCAGGTAGGACTTGCCGGCCTGGGACAGGCCGAAAAAGCCAATGGTCATCGGCGTGCAGGCCACACGACCGAGGCTTTGAGCCAGGTTGCGGGCGCGGTGCAGGCGGATGTTCAGGTTGTCGGCTTCGCTGTCCAGGCGCGGTGCATTGCCGCGTGTCTGGCCAATCCAGTCCAGCGCCTGACCGGCGCCTTCATAAACAGCGGCCCAACTGGCAGAGAGCTGAGTTTGATCGGGGGTCAGGTCATTCATTTGCGTTTCACACTTCCACTGTCGAGCCAGTACTTGGTCTCGCTCAGGCCGGCGTCGAGCATGGTGTTGAGCTCCAGCTCGAGGTCGCTGCGCGGGTTGAAGTTGACGTTGTTACTGTTGGATTCGATGTCACGAACCGAGAGGCGGTCGCTGACCAGATCCTGCTTGCGGGTGTATTTGTCCGCCGGTTTGACCTCAAACCGCACCTTGAGCAGCGGGGCGCTGCCGTTTTCACCGATTGCCCGGGAAAACTTCTCCCGACCCGCCTTGGTGAACCGCAAGGTATACAACGGCGAAGCGGCCCAGCGTTCAGCGGCCAACTGGCGGAAACCCAGGCGCAGGTCGCCGCGCATTTCCAGCTGTGGCGTGTCGGCGGCGTCGCCAACGCCAATTTCCGGTAGCTTGATTTTGTAGTCTTCGGACTGGATATCGCGGTACAGCACGTCGGCATCCTTGATCACGTTGTTCAGATCGATGACGCCGATGTGCTTGACCGTCGAGTACGGCTTGAGCGCAGATGCCCGGAAGTAGAAGTTCGGCACGCTGTGGTTGGCGCACAACAGGCAGAGCATGGCGCCGACCGAGGCGGTGCTTTTCGGGTCGTCGATCCGGCCGTTCTTGTGAAACGGATACCAACCGCCGGTGCGGTAATTTTGGAGCGCCAGAATGCGCCCGGGTGGCAGCGGCAACACCTTGCGAATGAACGCCTGGATGCCGGGCAGGCGCGAGGGGCGGCCGGTCAGCAGCAAGACATCACACGGGTAATGCGCGGCCACTTCACACAGCGCTCCGAGGATCTTGGTGATGTTGATCTGGTCGTTGAGGAACGCGGCGTGGAGCTTTTGCAGGTCGAAGCTGATCGGCGCGGCATACAGGTCGAAACCGCTCTGGCCGCCGACATCGCGACGCACGGCAGCATTGACGTAGTCGAGCACGGTCTGGCTGATGGCGTTGTCACCGAGCAAATGGCGGTAGCTTTGCGGGATGACTTCTTGCGGAACCTGCGGATCGTAATGCTCGTACGCCTTGAGCAGCGCCAGGCCCAGCGGGGCGAACACCTGGAGGTTCAATTGCTGACGCAGGATCATGTCCTGGGCACTGACCGATTCATCGCCACACAGCCGCGACATCAGTGAGTTCGGGGCCTTCACGCCGGCGTTCTGCAAGGCTTTTTCGAAACTCGGCAGGATGAAGTCCTGAATCACATCCAGCAGGATGTCGTCGCCAGCCACTTTGAAACCATCGCGAAAACGCTGTTCGGGCACGATGTGTACGTTGCTGCCGCTGCCGGTATTGCCCGCGCGGTCGAGACGATAGTCGGTGATCACCAGGTCGGTGGTGCCACCGCCGATGTCGATGGTCGCGAGGGTGATGCGTTGGCGGTCAGCCTTGTCCGGCCGGGCGATGGTGTCAAAAAACTCTTCCGGGTGACCGGCGAAGTTCTCGTTGACTTCGGTGTACAGGTACACCAGCTGGCCGCAGGACGCTTCGTCCCATTCCACGCGGATACTCGGGATCGGGGTGCGCGGGCTGACGGCCTGATCCTGATGTGGATCTTCCTCGCCGGCGTGCCAGCCGAGGCTTTTCCACACCAGGCCGATGGCTTGCAGCATGCGTTCGTTGAGGATGCTGCGCTCGGCCTGCGGCATGCCCGGCGGCACGGTCAGGGTAATGCTGTTGAGCTGGCGCGGCACGCGGGTGTGACCCTGGCGGGAGCGCTGGGCCGGGCTGTTGATTTGCGACAGCGCCTGGGCCAGTACTTCGGCGAGCATGAAGGTCATTAGCGAGCTGCGGGAATAACGCGGCATGAACACCGGCAGACGATCGTCTTCTTCGAGGCTGTATAGCGCCTCGCCGGTTTCGTTGATCAGATGCGAGAATGGCGAGGCGGTAGCGTACGGTTCGTTGTCGGTCTTGATGTACGAGCAGTTGAAGCGCCAGCCGTGGCCATAGGCGTTTTCGTCCCACAGATAACGTTTCGGGCTGGACAGGCCAGTGGAGCCTTCGGTGCCGCGACGACGACTGGCCAGACGACCGGCCTCATTGCCGACACGGGCAATCGTCGCCCATTGGAACGCATCGTGACGACCGCTCTTGACCGAACAGTGGTCCTTGCCGAAATACGCTTGGGCGAATTCCACGCGGCTTTCGAAAGGCTGGTTATAGGTGTGTTCGGGGGTGATCAGGTCGCGCAGTTCCAGCACGTAGTTCTGCTTCAGTCCGGAGCCGGCCTGACCGTGGTTTTCGATCAGGATGCCACAGGTGCGCGAGTTGCCGACGTCCAGCACCAGGTCCACAGGTATCGGTTTGACCAGGCCATTACTGTCGTTGGCGACCACTTTCAGCTCGGGAATTTCAACTTTCGCCCCGACCTTCGACTGCTGGGCGGCTGACGGTTTGCTCAACAGGCTGAGCAAGTTGAGGTAGTGCGCCAAGTGATGATTGGCGCGGATATCGATGTCCAGCTCTGCGCGCGAACGGTGGGCATTGCCCTCATTGAACACTTCCAGCAACCATTCGTTGACCCACGGCTGCGCCAGAAACCAGCGGGTTTCGCTAGCTTTAGTCGCCAGTTTGAAAGACACGCCGGAGCTGATGTCTTCTTCGTTTGGCGCCAGATAGGCAGTGCCGTCACGCTTTGGCATCACACGGCTGTCGAACGCCATCGTCAGGCGGTGGGTGTTGCCGTCGATGTCGGGAGTCGCCAGTTTTACCAGGCGCATGCGCGACCAGTTGCTCGGACCTTCGTCGAAGCGATGCGGCGGCATGAAGCGGAAAAACGGGATCGGCAGCCAGATGCCGTCGAGCAAATCGAGGCTGCTTTTCATGTCGACGCTGAACGCAGGTTTGGCTTTTTCGACCTTTTCCGGTTCGGGTTCGTAGAAAAAGAAGTCTTTCTCTTCGTTGTACGCCAGGCGGCAGATCAGCCCGCTGATCATCGGTGCGAATTCACCCGCCGGTTCCTTGCGGGGATCCAGGCGCAGGGCGAAATCCATGAACTGGATGCCGGTGTCGCTGACCAGCGTGACGGTGTCTTCGAATTGAGTGACTTCAGGCAACATGTCGGGTTATTCCGTTTTATTCGGCCACTTGCCGCATGGACATGGGGAATTGTTCTTTTCCGTAACCGCCGGTGCAGTCCGCGATCGTGGTCGCCCCTTTGCGGCAGTTGACCTTGGGCATCTCGTAAGTGCTGCCATCGGCGCAAACGGCCTGGCCCTGGCTGTCGATGGCCAGGCTGCCACCCTTCATAGTAGCGCTCACCGGCCCGCTGCATTTCGAGCCGTCGGCCTGGTGCACGGTGACTTGGCCCTTACCGTCCTTGAGCTGGTATTCCAGACGCAGCGGTTTGCCGGTTCGGCGGTCCTGAATCCCGGCGCCTGCGCTGTACTGACCATCGAGAAACCTGGCGGCACCGTCGGCGGCGTCTGGCGGGATGCTCAGGGGAGGGCCGGGTTTTGCGGCGGCGGATTTTTCTGCTTCGGGCGATGTGACATCCGGCGGCGCGGTTTTGTTTTCGGGTGGCTCAGTTTTGGTTTCCGGTGGCGCAGTTTTGTTTTCCGCTGCCGGGTCAATGGCCGGATCTTTGGTCAAGTCGGCGGGTGCCATGTCAGCCTCGTTACCCTCGACGGCCGACGTTTCCACACCATGCGTTCCGGTCACGGCGGTGCCGGTTCCAGTGGTTGAGCCTATAACGGTGCCTGTCACCGGAACGCTGTTGAGTGTCGTGACATTGCCGGTCACTGGCGGCTCTTCCAGTTGTTTTTCCACCGGTACAACGCCCTTAGGCAGCAAATCTACCGCCACCAACGGAATCGGGACGCACCCTCGCAGGCCGAGCAACAGCCACAAAAGCAGCAGCAGGAGCGGCAGCAGTAACAGCCACCACCAACGACGCCACCACGGACGAGCAACCACCGGCATAGGGGGGGCAACAACAGGCGCTTCGGCCACGGGTGGCAGCGTGAACGCGGGCGGGACCTGATAGAGGCAGTGCAGGGGATCGCCATTGCCGGTACCGGCATGTTCGAAACCCCAGAAGGTCAGCACCGGTTTGCCTTGCACCAGGTAGACGAAATTCTCGTCGGGGAAATGAATCACGCGCTTGAGTAGCTTGCCGAACACGGCTTTGTCGCCTTGCTGCGGTTCGGCGGAGTCAGTGCCCAGGAAACGCTGGCTCAATTCTTCGAGCGCGGTTTTCAGGGCTTCCAGCTGGCGGCGGGCAGGGGCGCGTTCTTCTTCGGTCGCGCTGCTCCACGGAATCACATCGCCGTCGAGGGCGCTGTACCAATCGATCTGGTTGCCCAGTTCATCGCTTTGAGGGATGGCCAGATGATCGACCAAATCGGGGTTCTTGCGGCGAATGGCTTCGCGCAATTGCAGGGCTGCCCGGTAGACCGGTTGTCCTGTTTCGCCGAGGGCAGTGAATGACCCGCTCTTACCGCTGCGTAATAGTGCCCCGCGCATTCAAACTCCATACGATCCGTTGCGCAAAAATGACAGACATATATATCTGTGCTTGCTCCTGCAATTAGCGGGCGACCTTAATGTCATTATGACATCGCCGTCAATCTGCAGAAGGTTCAAACCTCATGAGACTAACGTAAGCGTGCGGAGGTTGCATAAGGTCAATTTTAATTAGCTTGGGAAGGTTCGGGCGTAAGCTTTTTCAAGCTTATTGAATCGTTTCATCAGGGCTAAAAAAAGCGCTATAAAAAAGGCACGACGCCAAGAGTGGCTTTCTCCCTATCCCCGCTCAACGGTCGTGGCGGCCTGGGCGGACTAGAAGGCTTGGGTTGGAGCCAGGAACGAGTTTTTCCTATAACCGCCTGTTTTGGTCCCGATTATTGGAGTTAAAGCAGAGGTAGTTACTGATCAAGTACAGCTTGCTGGCGGATTAGGAGGCTGTGGATAAGGCGTTACATCGGGTGAGCGAGATTCAGTGCGCTCGGGAAACCGAGGTGCGATAAACGCCGTTCGTTGATTTCGCCAAGGCGTCATTCTGGTCAGTTTGTGCTCGGTCGATACTGCAGCGCCTCAGCCAGATGATCGCGGGTGATGCCATCAACTTGCTCAAGGTCCGCCAGGGTGCGTGAGACTTTAAGCAGCCGATGGGCCGCTCGCAGTGACAAGGTCAATCGCTCACACGCCGTTTCCAGCCAGGCTTCGTCGGTTGTGGATAACTTGCAGTGTTCGCGCAAGCCCGGCAGATCAAGGAAAGCGTTCGCGCAGCCCTGGCGTTTTTGTTGTCGCTCTCGGGCGTCGGCAACCAGCACTGCGGCGGTAGCGGTGTCGTCACCGGGTTTCAGTGCAGGGTTCAATGCCGTGGCTTCCCGAGCGACGGTCAGGTGCAGGTCGATTCGATCCAGTAGCGGCCCTGACAGCTTGTTGCGGTAACGCTGGACCATGTCCGGTGTACAACTGCATTTGCCGCTGGGTTCGCCAAGATATCCACAGGGGCACGGGTTCATCGCGGCGACCAATTGGAAGCGGGCCGGGAAGCGGACGCGGTCCTTGGCGCGGGAGATTACGATGTGACCGGATTCAAGCGGCTCCCTTAACACCTCCAATACCTTGCGATCGAATTCCGGAAGTTCGTCGAGAAATAGAACGCCATGATGGGCGAGGGTTATTTCGCCGGGCTGTGGTTTCGAGCCTCCGCCCACCAGCGCCGGCCCGGACGCCGAGTGGTGCGGCTGACGAAACGGGCGCTGCGGCCAATGACTCAACGGCAAGCAACTGACGACAGATTGAATGGCTGCCACCTCCAAGGCCTCACTTTCGGCCAGCGGTGGCAACAGCCCCGGCAGGCGACTCGCCAATAGTGTTTTCCCCGTCCCCGGTGGCCCGCTGAACAGCAGGTTGTGAGCGCCTGCGGCAGCAATCAGCAGCGCGCGCTTGGCCGCGAGTTGCCCCTGTACTTCATTCAAGTCGGGATAAGGTTTGCTGGCGTAGAGCAAACCATTGGAAACATAAGGCTCAATCGGTGTATGCCCATTGAAATGCGCCACGGCCTCCAGCAAATGATCCACCGCAATCACTTTCAGCCCCGAGGCCAGGCACGCTTCCTCGGCATTCGCCCGCGGCACCATCAGCCAACGCCCGGCCTTGCGCGCCGCCAGCGCCGCCGGCAACACCCCTCGAACCGCCCGCACTGCCCCTGACAGTGCCAATTCTCCCAAGCACTCCACGTCATCCAGCGTCAACGTCGGCACCTGCACACTGGCTGACAGAATCCCCAAGGCAATGGCCAGATCGAACCGCCCGCCGTCCTTGGGCAAATCCGCCGGCGCCAGATTCAAGGTGATGCGTCGTGCAGGAAATTGCAGCCCCGAATTGATAATCGCACTGCGCACCCGATCCTTGCTCTCCTTCACCGCCGCTTCGGGCAGGCCGACCATGGTCAGCGACGGCAAGCCATTGGCGAGGTGGACTTCAACGGTAACAGCGGGGGCATCCACACCAATCTGGGCGCGGCTGTGGACGATGGAGAGGGACATGGTCGTTCCTTGAGGTGAAGGGGGCCGCTTCCTGCGGTGTTTGAAGGGTAGTCAGGAGACGAGGATTTCGCGTGATGGGAGGGGGAGCGAATTTTCGCAAGATGTTGCGAGTCATCGTCGGGCGGACAGGCAAAAAAACCGCCATTCAGGCGGTTCTTTGGTAGGCAGTTTCAGGCTCTTTTGCCGGCAAGCAGGCCCGGAGGTTCAAGGTCTTTGCCGTGAGTGGCAGCGACATCAAGGAATCGTTGTTGATTGGCTGAAATATGGCCAGCTAGCCGAAACGCTTCAGCATGATATTGAACGATGAGTAGCAGCTTGGCTCTTCGCTTTTTGTGAATCATGGACACCTCCTGTGCATGGGAGTGAGATCGAACACGGCCAAAAGCGTAAGGAAAAGGGAGAGGACTGATAAATCAGGCCCGAGAACTGCTTTTTGTAGGACCATGCCGAGATAGTTGAAGGACACCAGTGAAACCGTGCGGGCGGAGCGAGTCTCGCCAATGCCATCCGTAGGAGCGAGCTTGCTCGCAAAAAATTCGAATACACCGCTTGGCATCTGGGTTTACGCGCTATCGTTCACGACCATTGTTGGCAAGCCAGCTCCCACAGTGAATTATCTCGCTCACCCGATTCGCGAAGCTCGCTTCCACCAAGGCGTATTGATCGCACGTCTTGGTTCCTCTCGATCAGGCAATACGTGCGGTACGTCCTGCAATCGAATCCACGGCTGATTATTCCAGTGCAACAAACTCAACGACATTTGCGGCCAATTGAGCAGGCTCAGTTGTGGGCGTTCGGTTTTGACGGGGTATTGGGTGTCTCGCAGGGCGGGGACGACTTCGTGGGTGAGCCATTCGCGCAGGGCTCGGTATTCGGGGCAGTAGTGGTAGACGAGGAGGGCGTAGACGCCGGATTCGCTGATCAGCAGGGTGTTTTCGATGTGGCCGTGGATGAGGGTTTTGGCGGTTTGGTATTGGTCGGGATCGAGTTTTCGGAGTTGGCGGTCGTTGAGGTGGAGGCGTAGTAGGCGGCCCAGGTCGCGGGCGCTGAACCAGGGCTGGTTTTGGATGAGTAGGGCGTGGAGGTGGAGTTTGTGGCGGGTGAAGACGTGAGGGATTAGATAGTTTTCGTCCATGCTGCAGTTCTCGGGATCATATGAAGAAAACTGCCTCTGATCGTCGCCAAACGAAAAGGGTGGCAGCTGTGCGCGGGTTGGCGAACCGGTGCATCCCGAAACCGGCAGACCCAAAGGTCTCCCACGCACGGCCGCCATAACTCGAGATGGGAATAACTCCCTCGTTCGAATGTGGTCGCGGTGCGTCGGGATTTTCCAGGTCGCCAAACCCAGTGCTGAACATTCAGCTGAGGGTGAGCTTAGGAACCGGAGCATTGCGACGCAATCGGACGGCGGATGAGAACTTTGTAGGACGTTGCCGGGATTTTTGCGGGGCTTGGGATCGAAAGATCGCAGCCTGCGGCAGCGCCTACAGATGAATCTGTAGGTCGTTCCGACCTATTCGCGAGCAGGCTCGCTCCCACAGTGGATTGGTTTCAAAGTGGGCTATGCGGTGTTACTCGGTGGGTGGGTTCAGCTTCGCTTCCATTTCCGCCACCTTCGTCTCCAGTGCCTCCAGGCGGGCGCGGGTGCGGGCGAGAACGACCATCTGACTATCGAATTCTTCCCGGCTCACCAGGTCCAGTTTGCTGAAGGCGCTTTGCAGCAGGGCCTTGAACTGGCTTTCGATTTCGGCTTTCGGCAGTGGGGTGTCGCCGCTGAAGAGGCGGGAGGCGGTGCCGGTCAGGGCGTCGAGGAAGTCTTTGGGCGCGAGCATGGGGAAAGGTCCTGGTAACAATGGCGGGCAGTGTATCACGCAGTGTCTATAGTCAATTTCGCGGGCAAGGGATGCACGCTTTTCGCGCATGCGGATGGACGGCGTCGCACCGTTGTTGTGCGTAACGTGCCGGGTGTTGTGGCGAAGTGGCGGCCATCAACCGGTAAAGGCTTGAAAACAGTGAGTTTTGTGGAGATGGCAAGCTTTCTGCTTAGACGGTAGTGACCCATGCACTGATGCAGTCACCGTGACGAATGCAGTGCGCCGAGCGAAACGCGGGGAGCGTTTGGCAAGGAGCGGTTAGCTGGCGTCGGACGGGCGGGTAAGGCCGACGATGCGTTACAAAGCCAGGCACTGCGCTTAGACTTGAGACGGGTTTGTTTTCCTGGGGCAAGTCCACCAATTCGGGAGAGAGTTTTCATGAAGCTAGTCACTGCCATCATCAAGCCGTTCAAGTTGGACGACGTGCGCGAGTCGTTGTCCGAGATCGGCGTGCAGGGCATTACCGTCACTGAAGTCAAAGGCTTCGGTCGGCAGAAGGGTCACACCGAGCTGTATCGCGGCGCGGAGTACGTGGTCGATTTCCTGCCAAAGGTGAAGATTGATGTCGCCATTGACGACAAGGATCTCGACCGGGTTATCGAGGCGATAACCAAGGCCGCCAACACCGGCAAGATCGGTGACGGCAAGATCTTCGTGGTCAATCTGGAACAGGCGATTCGCATCCGTACCGGCGAAACCGATACCGACGCAATCTAAGCCGCCACAAACCCAACGCCCCAGGAGAAAACAATATGACTCTGCGTAAAATCGCAGGGCTAGGAGCCCTGTTGTCCCTCGTAATGCCCGGCCTGGCCATGGCGGCAGACGAAGTGGCGGCCCCAGTCCTCAACTCCGGCGATACCGCCTGGATGTTGACCTCGACAGCTCTCGTGCTGTTCATGACCATTCCCGGCCTCGCGCTGTTCTACGGCGGCATGGTTCGGTCGAAAAACATTCTTTCCGTGATGATGCAGTGCTTCGCCATTACCGGTCTGATCAGCGTCCTGTGGGTCATTTATGGCTACAGCATCGCGTTCGACACCACCGGCATGGAGCAGGGCGTCGTCAACTTCAACTCCTTCTTCGGTGGCATGGGCAAGGCATTCCTGGCCGGTGTCACGCCATCGAGCCTGACCGGACCGGCGGCGCTGTTCCCTGAAGCGGTGTTCATCACCTTCCAGATGACCTTTGCCATCATCACCCCGGCGCTGATCGTCGGCGCCTTCGCCGAGCGCATGAAGTTCTCCGCGATGCTGGTGTTCATGGGCATCTGGTTCACCCTGGTTTATGCGCCGATTGCGCACATGGTCTGGTCCGGCAACGGCGGCCTGATGTGGGACTGGGGCGTGCTGGACTTCGCCGGTGGCACCGTGGTGCACATCAACGCCGGTGTGGCCGGTCTGATCGCCTGCCTGGTACTGGGCAAGCGTAAAGGTTTCCCGACCACCCCAATGGCTCCACACAATCTTGGTTACACCCTGATGGGCGCCGCCATGCTGTGGATCGGCTGGTTCGGCTTCAACGCCGGCTCCGCCGCGGCCGCCAACGGCACTGCCGGCATGGCGATGCTGGTGACTCAGATCGCGACCGCCGCCGCTGCACTGGGCTGGATGTTCGCCGAGTGGATCACTCACGGTAAGCCAAGCGCACTGGGCATCGCCTCGGGTGTGGTTGCCGGCCTGGTCGCCATCACGCCAGCCGCTGGCACCGTAGGCCCGATGGGCGCTCTGGTGATCGGCCTGGCCGCAGGCGTGGTGTGCTTCTTCTGCGCCACCACCCTGAAACGCAAAATGGGTTATGACGACTCCCTCGACGCCTTCGGCGTGCATGGCATCGGCGGTATCCTCGGCGCGATCCTGACCGGTGTATTCGCTGCACCATCCCTGGGTGGCTTCGGCACCGTGACCGACATCGCCGCACAAGTCTGGATTCAGTGCAAAGGCGTAGGCTTCACGGTGATCTACACCGCGATCATCACCTACATCATCCTCAAGGTCCTGGATGCGGTCATGGGCCTGCGCATCACCGAAGAAGAAGAATCGGTCGGCATCGATCTGGCACTTCACAACGAACGCGGCTACAACTTGTAGGCACGCGCATGAAAAAATTTGCCCGGCTTGCCGGGCATTTTTTTGTCCGCGATTTATCATTGAAAGGACGGCTGAAAGGTTTTTTCTGACAGCTTTGTGAACGTTTACGACGCGTGTTTTTGTGCCGCCGAAGGCTTACACGATTGAAGGATGATCAGGGCCTTTGTTTTTTCCCAGAGCGCGCTAGAATGCGCCCCGAACGTGCGGAGAACTGTATGTGGCAACAGACTCTGATAACCCTGCGGGCGAGGCCCCGGGGCTTTCATCTGGTAACGGACGAGTTACTCGCCGGCCTGCCTGAACTCAAGGCATGCCGGGTTGGTCTGTTGCATTTGTGGCTGCAGCATACCTCGGCGTCGTTGACCATCAACGAGAACGCCGATCCGGCGGTACGTCGCGACTTCGAACGATTTTTCAATCGTCTGATCCCACAAGGAACAGACGGCTATGAGCATAACGACGAAGGCCTGGACGACCTCCCGGCGCACTTCAAGGCCAGCGTGCTTGGCTGTCAGCTCAGTTTGCCGATTTCGGCGGGCAGACTGGCGTTAGGGACCTGGCAAGGCGTTTACCTGGGCGAGCACCGTGATTTTGGCGGTGCCCGTAAAGTCCTCGCCACCGTGCACGGTGAAGAGGCATGAACCGCTGGTCACCAGCGGTTATTGAATTTTTCCGGCAGCCTTCGACAGAGGGCAAAGCTGGGCTATAACTAATCTGCTTTTCGCAAGTCATGAGGTAGAACATGAGCGACGATGATCTGGAAAACGACGACCTCGAAGTAGGCGACGACGACGAAACCGAAGAAGGTCTGGAAGCAGCGGCCGAAGACGTCGCTGAAGACGACGGCGGTGATGCCCCCGTTCCGACCGCCAAAGGCAAGGCCAAGGCTGCGGTATCGGTCGATGAGCTGCCGAGTGTCGAAGCCAAGAACAAGGAACGTGACGCCCTGGCCAAGGCCATGGAAGAGTTCCTGGCTCGTGGCGGCAAGGTGCAGGAAGTGGAGGCCAACGTAGTCGCCGATCCGCCCAAGAAGCCTGACAACAAGTACGGCAGCCGGCCTATCTGAGCCTGCTTCGCGCTTGCTGAAAAAGCCCGCCGTCGCTGCGGGCTTTTTCATGCCCGGAACAAAATGCCGGGATCTTCTGCGACCCCTGTGGGAGCGGGCTTGTGTGGCGAGGGAGCTTGCTCCCGCTGGGTCGCGAAGCGGCCCCAAAACCTTTGCGTCTGCTTCGCAGCCGAGCGGGAGCAAGCTCCCTCGCCACA
>NZ_JBSVWS010000007.1:0-92950 GCF_054071155.1 Pseudomonas sp. SDO5532_S415
GGATCAGTCGACATCAATGTTGAATGACTCACCGCCTTCGCGAGCAGGCTCGCTCCCACAGTTGGTTTGTGTACGGGGTTAAGCCGTTTTCCAGGTGATTTCTTCTTCACCGTCGGCGCTGATGCGAATCCAGCGATCAGCCGTCTCCTCACCTTCTTCCTCGACCCAGCTGCCCGGCGCGCAGCGCACTTCGACGTTCAGCGCGGCAAACGCGGCGCGGGCGCAGGCGATGTCGTCTTCCCACGGGGTCTGGTCACTTTCCAGGTACAGGCTGTTCCATTTTCCAACGGCCTTGGGCAACCAGGTCACCGGCACGTTACCGGCCTTGCACTTGTAGGTCTGGCCTTTCTGCACCCAGTCGGTGCACGGGCCCAATGCCTCGCCGAGCCAGGCGGAGACGGCTTTGTGGTCGACGTCGGCGTCTTTCAGGTAAATCTCGATATCGGGCTGGCGCATGGATGTCCTCACTGCGTGTCTGAAAAATCCATTCGCGGATTTAGCCGGCCTTGAGCCGTTGCTCAAGACCAAAATTAGTAATTATTGAAGAACGAAATAATCGTAGCGCATCGAGACGGTGACCTCGAATGGCTCCGCCTGTTCGATGACCGCTGCCCGGCGTTCGGCACTGGCACGCCAGCCGTGGGGCGTCATGGCCAGCAGGTTCGCCCGGTCCTGACCGCTGGCGAGCGTCAATTTGAATGCCAGGGTTTCGCTGTGTTGCAACGCCATACCTTCAGGCACCAGAGCCAGGTGCTTGTCGTCGGTGTATTCGCGGACCTCGTCGTACAGCCGCTCGCGCAGTTCCATCAGGTGGCCGCTGGTGGGTCCGACTTTCATCAGGCCGCCGCCGGGGCTGAGCAGGCGTTTGGCTTCGTTCCAGTCCAGTGGACTGAAAACGCTGGCCAGGAACTGGCAACTGCCCGACGCCAACGGCACGCGGGCCATGCTGGCAATCAACCAGGTCAGCCGCGGGTTGCGCTTGCAGGCGCGCTTGACCGCCTCCCGGGAAATGTCCAGGGCGTAGCCATCGGCGTCTGGCAAGGCCTCGGCGATTTGCGCGGTGTAGTAACCCTCGCCGCAACCGATGTCGACCCAACGCTGTGGCGCTACACCTGCCGCCAGCTCCGCCAGCCGCCTGGCCACCGGTGCGTAATGCCCGGCGTTGAGGAAGTCGCGGCGGGCTTCGACCATTGCCAGGTTATCCCCAGGGTCACGGCTGTTCTTGTGCTGTACCGGCAACAGGTTCAGGTAACCCTGGCGCGCACGGTCGAAACGATGCCCGGCGGGGCAGGCCACACCGTTGTCCACCGCATTGAGCGGTTCGCTGCAGATCGGGCAAGCGAGCATCAGGCGAGCAACTTGATCAGGGTCTGGTAGTAGATTTCGGTCAGCACATCGAGATCGGCTGCCAGCACGCGTTCGTTGACCTGGTGAATGGTCGCGTTGACCGGCCCCAGCTCAACCACTTGCGTACCCATGGTCGCGATGAAGCGCCCGTCGGAGGTGCCGCCACTGGTGGACGCCTTGGTGTCGCGGCCGGTGATGTCCTTGATGCTCGACGACACCGCGTCGAGCAGCGCGCCCGGTTCGGTGAGGAACGGCAGGCCGGACAGCGCCCAGTCGATGTGCCAGTCCAGGCCATGCTTGTCGAGGATGTCGGCGACGCGCTTTTGCAGGCCTTCGACAGTGGACTCGGTGGAGAAGCGGAAGTTGAACACCGCCACCAGGTCACCCGGAATCACGTTGGTCGCGCCGGTGCCGGAGTTGACGTTGGAGATCTGGAAACTGGTCGGCGGGAAGAAATCGTTGCCATGGTCCCAATGCTCGGCGGCAAGTTCGGCCAAAGCCGGGGCGGCGAGGTGGATCGGGTTTTTCGCCAGGTGCGGGTAGGCCACGTGGCCCTGCACGCCGCGCACGGTCAGTTTGGCACCCAGGGAACCGCGACGGCCGTTCTTGACCACATCACCCACCAGGGTGGTGCTCGACGGTTCGCCGACGATGCACCAGTCCAGACGCTCCTTGCGCGCGGCCAGGCGTTCAACCACCGCCTTGGTGCCGTGGTGTGCCGGACCTTCTTCGTCGCTGGTGATCAGGAAAGCGACCTTGCCCTTGTGATCCGGGTAGTCGGCGACGAAACGCTCGGCCGCCACGGTCATGGACGCGAGGCTGCCTTTCATGTCGGCCGCGCCACGGCCGCAGAGCATACCGTGCTCGTCGATGACGGCGTTGAACGGATCGATCTGCCAGGCGGTCACCGGACCGGTCGGCACCACGTCGGTGTGACCGGCGAAGCACAGCACCGGACCGTCGTGTTTGCCGTGGGTGGCCCAGAAGTTATCCACATCTTCGATGCGCATGGGCTCAAGCATAAAACCGGCATCGCCCAGGCGCTGCATCATCTGCTTCTGGCAATCGGCGTCGACGGGCGTCACGGACGGACGGCGGATCAGATCGATGGCGAGTTGAAGGGTCGGCGAAAGGTCGGCGTGGGCCGTCATGGAAAACTCCGGAGAACTTGAATATGGGCGCGGACTAAATGTGGGAGCCAGCCTGCTGGCGATGGCGGTGTGGCAGTCAACATAAATGGTGATTGTGACATTGCCATCGCCAGCAGGCTGGCTCCCACAGGGATGGATATCACGCCAAGCCCCGCAAAATGGCGGTTATCTTAAAGCAAAACGGCGACCATTGGCCGCCGTTTAGTGCATCGGTGAAGATTTAGACCGCTGGTGCCGTTTCGGTTTCGGCGGTCGGTTTCGGCAGCGACGACAGGAACGCCATGATCAGCGCCGCCAGGTACGGCAGCGACTGCACCAGCAACATGGCCACCCAGAAACGCATGTCGTTGCTCGGCATACCGTTGACCAGGAAGATCCCCAGCGCCGCGCCCCACAGCAACAGCATGATGAACAGCTCTTCCCGGGCTTCGGAAATCGCCACCCAGAAGCCGTGGTTATCGGCGTTCTTCGGCGTGCGGAAAAACGGAATGCTGCTGGTGAAGAAGCCGTACAGCACCGCTTTGGCGATGGTGTGCGACAACGCCAGCCCCGCCAGTGCCGCGCAGAATGCATCCTTGAGGTTTACGCCCACCGCGCGACGGTAGAGGAAGATGATCTTGCCGACCTTGAACACGAACAGCGCCAGCGGCGGGATCGCGAAAATCAACAGCGGCGGATCGACCCGCTGCGGCACGATGATCATCGCCGCCGACCACAGCAGCGCGCCGACGGTGAAGAAGATGTTCATGCCGTCCGCCACCCACGGCAACCAGCCCGCGAGGAAGTGATAGCGCTGGCCGCGGGTCAGCTCGGTGTCCTTGCCGCGCAGCAGGCTGCGGGTGTGACGCTTGATGATCTGGATCGCGCCATAGGCCCAGCGGAAGCGCTGTTTCTTGAAGTCGATGAAGGTATCGGGCATCAAACCTTTGCCGTAGCTGTCGTGGTAATACGCCGCCGACAGGCCTTTTTCGAAGACCCGCAGGCCCAGCTCGGCGTCTTCGCAGATGCACCAGTCGGCCCAGCCCAGTTCTTCGAGCACCGAGCGACGGGTCATGGTCATGGTGCCGTGCTGGATGATCGCGTCACGGTCGTTGCGCGTCACCATGCCGATATGGAAGAAACCTTTGTATTCCGCGTAGCAGAGCTTTTTGAAGGTGCTTTCGTTCTGGTCGCGGTAGTCCTGCGGCGATTGCACCACGGCGATTTTCGGATCGGCGAAGTGCGGCACCATGTGCTTGAGCCAGTTCGGGTGCACGCAGTAATCGGAGTCGATCACCGCGATTACCTCGGCATCCTTGGCGGTGTGCGGGATCAGGTAGTTCAGTGCACCGCCCTTGAAACCGGCCAATGGCGCGACGTGGAAGAACTTGAAGCGCGGGCCCAGGGTTTCGCAATAATCACGCACCGGTTCCCAGACCGCCGGGTCCTTGGTGTTGTTGTCGATGATCAGGACTTCGAAATCCGGATAGTCGAGGTTCGCCAGGGCGTTGAGGGTCTGTTTGACCATCTCCGGCGGCTCGTTGTAGCAGGGCACGTGAATCGAGACTTTCGGTCGATAGTTCGAATCGCCGACCACCGGCAGGAATTCCCGGCGCCGCTTGTGGATCCAGACTGCTTCGGCCAGTTCGTGGGCCTCGGTCAGCAACACGATGAACACACCGAGCGCGCCGAGGGCGAGCAGGAATCCTACCGTCAGGCTGAACCAGGTGCTGTATTGCTGGCTGTAGTCGTAGCCGATCCACACCAGCACCGAACCGCAGAGGAACGCGATAAAGGTCAGGAAGGTACGGCCACGCTGGCGCAGGGCCGAGCCGTCGATCATCAGCAGGGTCAGCGACAGCAGAGCCAGCACTACCGAGCCGATGGCCAGCACGCGCCATTGCGGAATGGCGACCACCGGGCCTTCGAAGTTGAATTTCTGCTGGCGCGCGGCGTTGAACACACCCCAGTAAGCGCCCACCGAACCTTCGTCACTGACTTTCCATGGCTGGTCGAAGGCTTCGATCACGAAGTAGTTGAAACCCTGGCGGTTGAGCTTGTTGACCAGGGTCCGCAGGTAAATCGCCTGGTCCGCCGGCGACGCGTCGGCGCCGCCGCGCATGCGGCCATTGCTCGGCCAGCCGACCTCGGACAGCAGCAGTGGTTTTTTCGGGAACATCTTTTTCAGGTCGCGGGCACGGTCGAGGACGAACTGCCCGGCCTTGTCCATCGGGATGAATTCCCAGTAAGGCAGAACGTGCGCGGCGATCAGGTCGACGTGCTTGGCCAGTTCCGGATGCTCTTCCCAGACGTGCCACTGCTCGGAGGTGGTCACCGGCACTTTCACCGCAGCGCGGACGCGATCAAGGATCACGCTCAGTTCGGCAGCGGTGATTTCCTTACGGAAAATGGCTTCGTTACCGACAACGACGCGGACGACGCTGCGCGAAGAATTGGCGATTTCGATGGCGCGGGTGATCTCCCGCTCGTTGCGTTCCTGATCCGGACTGATCCAGATCCCCAGCGTCACCCGCAGGCCGAATTCTTCCGCCAGTTTGGGGATGTTCTCCAGCGTTCCGTCGACCGAGTAAGTACGGATGTTGTCCGTCAGCTTGCTCATGATCTCCAGGTCGCGACGCATCTGATCGTCGGTCGGATACTGTTCTTTCTGTGGGAATTGACCTTGCTGGAACGGCGAATACGAGAAGCCGGAAATTTGCTCGGGCCAGTTGGGCGTGGTGACCGGGCGATTGATCAGCGCCCAGAAGCCGGTAAACAAGGCAGCGATGGCGAGCACCACCACCAGGTTGAGTCCAAATTTACGCGATGACATGGTTATTTCGGGTTCCAAAGGCTGTGGAACGAGGGAACGATCGGCTGCCGCCAAGAGGGCGCGCATCCTACACCGGTAATTCACTGAACGTACATCGGACAGGGAAATGCCGGACGTTGGGCAATCCAAGTCGATTTAAGTTCTTTCGTTAGAGCGTGTAGGGCAAATCTTCGTTCGATGCAGTTTTATGGACGATGTCCGGTCATAGCGTAATGATGTGCTTGACGCCCGACGGCCCTATAATGCGCGCCGGTTTTTTAGGTAATGGTCATGAGTACAGAAGATCCGCGGTTTGCTGGCATCGCCCGTTTGTATGGCATCGAAGGGCTCGAGCGCCTGCGCGCGGCCCATGTGGCGATCGTTGGCGTGGGTGGCGTCGGCTCCTGGGCGGCGGAAGCCATGGCCCGTTGCGGTGTGGGCGAGATTTCGCTGTTCGACCTCGACGACGTTTGCGTCAGCAACGCCAACCGTCAGTTGCATGCGCTGGACAGCACGGTCGGCAAGCCCAAGGTCGAGGTGATGGCTGAGCGCCTGCGCGGGATCAACCCCGACTGCACGGTGCACGCAGTGCCGGATTTCGTCACCCGCGAGACCATGGCCGAGTACATCACCCCGAATATCGACTGCGTGATCGACTGCATCGACAGCGTCAACGCCAAAGCGGCGCTGATCGCCTGGTGCAAGCGCCGCAAGATCCAGATCATCACCACCGGCGGTGCGGGCGGGCAGATCGACCCGACGCTGATCCAGGTCTGCGACCTGAACCGTACCTTCAACGACCCGTTGGCCTCGAAAGTACGCTCCACCTTGCGCCGCGACTACGGTTTCTCTCGCACCGTGACCCGCCATTACAGCGTGCCGTGCGTGTTCTCCACCGAGCAATTGCGCTACCCGAAACCGGACGGCAGCATTTGCCTGCAGAAGAGTTTTGTCGGCGACGGCGTGAAGCTCGACTGCGCCGGAGGCTTTGGCGCGGTGATGATGGTGACGGCGACGTTCGGCATGGTCGCGGCGACCAAGGCCGTGGACAAGATTGTGGCGGGTGTGCGTCGGCCGGCGGATCGGATCAAACCTGCCTAGTATCTTTGTTTTTGTGGCGAGGGAGCTTGCTCCCGCTGGAGTGCGAAGCGCTCCCTTGCATTCCTTCAGGCAAACCCAGGCTAAGGGTTTACGACTGCTGCGCAGCCGAACGGGAGCAAGCTCCCTCGCCACATGGTTAAGCAGCCAACTCATTCATCCGCTGAAGCACTGCATTCAAGCCATTGCTGCGCGACTGGGACAACTGCCGGCCCAGCCCCAACTGATTGAACCAGTCCGCCAAGTCCACCTGCTGCAACCCGGCCGCCGACAACCCGTTGACCCGCGCCAGCAGCAGCGCCACCAAGCCGCGAATCAAACGTGCATCGCTGTTGGCCCTGAACAGCCAGCGGCCATCCTGCAACTCGCCCACCAGCCACACCTGGCTTTCACAGCCGTGCACTCGATTGGCCTCGCACATGTCGACATCGCTCAACGCGGGCAGACGTTCGCCCCATTGCATCAACAGGCGCGCCCGTTGTTCCCAGCCAGGTGCGTTCTGAAACGCTTCCAGAGCGGTCACGGCCTCGGCAGGCAAGCTCATCGCAGCAACTCCAGCGCTTGATCCAGCGCTTCAAAGAACCGTTCCAGATCTTCGGAATCGTTGTACAACGCCAACGACACCCGAATCGCCCCGGCCAGGTGCAGGCTTTTAAGCAGGGGCATGGCGCAATGATGGCCGGCGCGCACCGCGATCCCTTGTTCGGTCAGCAAATGCGCCAGATCCGAGTTATGCACACCGTCAATGGTAAAACTGGCCAGCGCCACTTGCGGCTTGCCCAGCAGGCGGATGCCATTGCGCGCTTCCAGGCCCTTGAGCAGGTAGTCATGCAGTGCCGCTTCATGGGCAGACACGGCGTCCTGATCGAGCCCGGCGAGATAATCCAGGGTCGCGCCCAAGCCGATTACGCTGGCGATCGGCGGCGTGCCTGCCTCGAAACCCAGCGGCGCGGGACGAAAGCGGGCGTCCTGGTAGTTGGCGTCCAGCACCATCTCGCCACCGAACTGCCAGGGGCGCAGCTGTTGCAGCGCTTCGTTGCGTCCGAACAACACGCCCAGGCCATCGGGGCCATAGAGTTTGTGACTGGAAAACACATAGAAGTCACACCCCAGTGCCTGCACGTCATGCCGGCCATGGACCACGCCCTGGGCGCCGTCGATCACGGTCAAGGCGTTATGCGCCTTGGCCATCGCCAGCAGTGCGGGCAGGGGTTGCCAGGCGCCGATCACGTTGGACAACTGGCTGATCGCCAGCAGGCGCGTGCGTGGGCCGATCAACCCTGTAGCGGCTTGAAGGTCGATCACGCCATCGGCATCCAGCGGCAGGATTACCAGCTTCAGCTCGCGACGGTGTGCCAGTTGCTGCCACGGCAGCAGGTTGGCGTGATGTTCCAGGGCGCTGATGACAATTTCATCGCCCGGATGGAATAGAGGTTCCAGGCCATAAGCCAGGAGGTTCAGCGCAGATGTCGCGCCGTGGGTGAAGATAATCTGCCCGCTGTCACCGGCATTGAGCCATTGCGCGGCTTTGCGACGGCTGTCCTCGAACGCCTGGGTGGCGTGGGCGCCTGGCAGGTGTTGCGCCCGATGCACATTGGCCGCGCCGTTGGCGTAGTAATGCGCCAGGGCATCCAGCAGGGCTTGAGGTTTTTGCGTGGTGGCGGCGTTGTCCAGATAGGTCTGGTCTTGCCGTTGCAGAGCGGCGATGGCCGGAAAATCGGCGCGCCAGGGGGAGGCAATCATCATGGTGTTCGGCCTTTACGCCTGACCCCTGTAGGAGCGAGCCTTTGTGGCGAGGGGATTCATCCCCGTTGGGCCGCGCAGCGGACCTAAATCCAGCAAACGCGGTGCGTCAGATGCACCGCGAGCGTTGGGTTTACGACTGCTGCGCAGTCGGACGGGGATAAATCCCCTCGCCACAGGGGCTCCCACAGAGTCTGCGGCGCTTAGTTGTGAGCGTGCAGCGCTTCGTTCAGTTCGATGGCCGATTTGTGGGTTTTGCATTCCACGGCACCGGTTTCCGAATTGCGGCGGAACAGCAGATCGGTCTGACCGGCCAGTTCACGGGCCTTCACGACTTTGACCAACTGGTTTTTCTCGTCCAGCAGCGCCACTTTGGTGCCGGCGGTGACGTACAGGCCCGACTCGACGGTGTTGCGGTCGCCCAGCGGGATACCGATACCGGCGTTGGCGCCGATCAGGCAACCTTCGCCAACCTTGATCACGATGTTGCCACCGCCCGACAGGGTACCCATGGTCGAGCAACCGCCGCCCAGGTCCGAACCCTTGCCGACGAATACGCCAGCGGATACGCGGCCTTCGATCATGCCCGGGCCTTCGGTGCCGGCGTTGAAGTTGATGAAACCTTCGTGCATCACAGTGGTGCCTTCGCCCACGTAGGCGCCCAGGCGCAGACGTGCCGCATCGGCGATACGCACGCCGGCCGGAACCACGTAGTCGGTCATTTTCGGGAACTTGTCCACCGAGAACACTTCCAGCAGCTCGCCGCGCAGGCGTGCTTCGAGCTGATGCTCGGCCAGCTCGGCCAGATCGATGGCGCCCTGGCTGGTCCAGGCCACGTTCGGCAGCAACGGGAAGATGCCAGCCAGGTTCAGGCCGTGTGGCTTGACCAGGCGATGGGAAAGCAGGTGCAGCTTGAGGTAAGCCTCAGGGGTGGACGACAGCTGGGCGTCTTCGGCCAGCAGGGTGGCGACCAGTGGCTTGTGGCTCTCGGCCAGACGGGTCAGCAGGGCAGCCTGGGTTGCATCGACGCCTTTGACGGCTTCAGCCAGTTGCGACGCCTGGGCGGTGGTGAAGGCGATGGCCTGATTGCCTTCGCTGTAGCCCAGAATCGGCGCGATGGCAGCGACCAGTTCGGCCGACGGGTTGAGCAATGGCTGAGCGTAAAACACTTCCAGCCATGCACCTTGACGGTTTTGAGTGCCGACACCAAAGGCCAGGCTGAACAGGGTAGTGGACATGTTGATACCTCTAACAAATTGAAACGGGCCGCTTACTTCAGAGCTGCCGCGTAGATATCTGGCTTGAAGCCAATCAGGGTTCGTTCACCGAGATCGAGCACCGGGCGCTTGATCATCGAAGGTTGTGCGAGCATCAGTTCGATGGCTTTCGACTGGTCGAGATCGGCTTTGCGTTCGTCGTCGAGCTTGCGAAAGGTCGTGCCTGCACGGTTCAACACCACTTCCCAGCCGTGCTCGTTGCACCATTGGGTCAGGTGTTCACGGTCGATACCGACCGCCTTGTAATCATGAAAGTCATAGCGGACAGCGTGTTCATCGAGCCAGGTGCGCGCCTTTTTCATGGTGTCGCAGGCTTTGATGCCGAAAAGGTGCAACGTTTTGCTTGAAACGGTCAAGGAATCGCCCCCTTTACAGGTGCTGGAGAAAAAAGGTGTCGGATTATGCCATGACCGGACGGTTTCGCGGCGGCTGTGGTCGGGTTTGTATGTGTCCCAAGACGCAAAACCTGTAGGAGCGAGCTCTGCTCGCGATGGTCGTTAACGATAACGCGCCCAGCCTGACACCCCGTGGCGTTCTCCAGTCCATCGCGAGCAGAGCTCGCTCCTACAGGTGTTGTGGTGTTCCAGGGTGCGACATAGGTGCAAGGGTCGTACGCAGTCTAAGCGGCTAATATGACGCCTCAATGCTGTCGATTCTCCGGGAACCCCGCTTTATGCAAACCGCTTATACCGTCTTGATCATGCTCATGTTGGTTGGCGTTTCGCGCCTGATCGGACGGGTGATTCCGCTGCCGTTGCCCTTGGTGCAGATTGCCGCTGGCGCCTTGCTCGCCTGGCCGACGCTCGGTCTGCATGTGGCACTGGATCCTGAGTTGTTTCTCTTTCTGTTCCTGCCGCCGCTGTTGTTTTCCGACGGCTGGCGCATGCCCAAACGCGAATTCTGGCGTTTGCGCGGACCGATTCTGACGCTGGCGGTGGGCTTGGTGCTATTCACGGTGGTCGGTGCCGGGTACTTCATTCACTGGTTGCTGCCGAGCATCCCGCTGCCGGTGGCGTTTGCCCTGGCGGCGGTGTTGTCGCCCACGGACGCCGTGGCGGTTTCGGCGATCTCCCAGAACCGCCTGCCGACACCCTTGATGCATATGCTGCAAGGCGAGGCGTTGATGAATGATGCCTCGGGCCTTGTGACCTTCAAGTTTGCCCTGGCAGCGGCGGTGACCGGCGTGTTCTCGCTGGCCAACGCCAGCGTGACCTTCGTGCTGGTGGCGGTCGGTGGCCTGGCCATCGGTGTGGCGTTGAGCTGGCTGGTCGGGCGTTTGCGCTCGTGGATGATTGCCCGCGGCTGGGATGACCCGGCCACCCACGTCGTGTTCATGTTGTTGCTACCGTTTGCCGCTTACGTACTGGCCGAGCGCGTGGGCGCGTCGGGCATTCTGTCGGCGGTGGCGGCGGGCATGATGCAAAGCTGGCTCGATCTGCTGCCGCGCCAGACCAACACCCGTCTGCTCAATCGCAGCGTTTGGTCATTGCTGGAGTTCGCCTTCAACGGCTTGATCTTCCTGCTGCTGGGCCTGCAGTTGCCGGACATCATCAAGGCTGTGGCCAGTCACGAACCTTCCTTGTGGCCGACACTGCTTTATCGCTGCCTGGATGTGCTGGCGATTTTCCTGGTGTTGCTGGTGTTGCGGTTTGTCTGGGTGCAAAGCATCTGGCGCCTGTCCATTTTTGTTCGGCGCTTGCGCGGCAAGGACGAGATCACCCGGGTGCCGAGCGCGCGCTCCTGTTGGTTGCTGACCGTCGGTGGCGTGCGAGGTGCGGTGACGCTGGCGGGTGTGATGTCGGTGCCGATGCTCATGGGCGGCGGCGCATTTCCCGAGCGCGACCTGCTGATCTTCATCGCCGCCGGGGTGATTTTGTTGTCATTGATTGCCGCGTGCATTGCCTTGCCGTTGCTGCTGCGCGGTATCGAGAAAAGCCCCGACGACAAACGCCGCAACGAAGTGCGCGACGCCTGGCGCAAGACCGCCGAGGCCGCCATTCATGCGCTGGAAACTGAAGAGGTCAATCCGCAGGACGCCACTCAGGCGGCGCTGGCGGCCGAACTCAAGGCGCGGATCATGTCCGAGTATCGCCATCAACTGGAAGTGTTCAACGATTCTGCCGAAGCCCAGGCCCTGGCGTTTCAGATGGATCTGCTGGAGCGGCGGTTACGCTTGAAGGCGCTGCGGGCGCAGCGCCTGGAGTTGTACAGCCTCAGCCGCCAGCACCAGGTTGGCGATGACGTGTTGCGTGAGGTGTTGGGGGAGCTGGATTTGAGCGAGGCCAAGCTTGGCCAGGTGAAATAAAGCAGCCGGGAGACGCTCGATTGCTCGCGAAGAACGTGTGGACGACACGGGGTGTCTGGTGCCGCCCGTTATCGTTCACGTCCATCGCGAGCAAGCTCGCTCCTACAGGTCCGAATTTATCGGCGGCGCTGGATGAAATCGCGAATCCGCTCGGCGGCTTCAACGCACTCGGCCAACGGCGCGACCAACGCCATGCGCACACGCCCGGCACCCGGATTGACGCCATCCACATCCCGCGACAGGTAAGAACCCGGCACCACCGTCACATGCTCTTGCTCGAACAGGTCACGGCAGAAGGCTGCATCGTCACCGGCCACATTCGGCCACAGGTAGAAACTGCCATCGGGGCGTTGTACGTCCAGGACCGGGCTGAGGATTTCCAGTACGGCGTCGAATTTCTCGCGATACAGCGCCCGGTTGGCGCGCACGTGCACTTCGTCGTTCCATGCCGCCACGCTGGCCAGTTGCGTCTGAACCGGCATCGCGCAGCCGTGGTAGGTGCGATAGAGCAGGAAGCCTTTGAGGATGTCCGCATCGCCAGCAACAAAACCGGAACGCAGGCCCGGCAGGTTGGAGCGCTTGGACAGGCTGTGGAACACCACGCAGCGCTTGAAGTCCTTGCGGCCCAGTTCCGCGCAGGCGCTGAGCAGGCCCGGCGGCGGGGTTTGTTCGTCGAAGTACAGTTCGCTGTAGCACTCGTCCGCGGCAATCACGAAGTCATGTTCGTCGGCCAGGGCGATCAGTTTTTTCAGGGTTTCGACCGGGATCAACGCGCCGGTCGGGTTGCCTGGCGAGCACAGGAACAGGATCTGGCAGCGCTTCCAGATGTCCGGCGACACCGCATCGAAATCCGGGTTGAAGCCGTTTTCATCCAGGCACGGCAGGTAATGCGGCTTGGCCCCGGCGAGGAAGGCTGCCCCTTCGTAGATCTGATAGAACGGATTCGGGCTGACCACCAGCGCGTCATCGCCACGATTGACCACGGTCTGGGTGAAGGCGAACAGGGCTTCACGGGTGCCATTGACCGGCAGCACGTTGCGCGCCGGGTCGATCCAGCCGTTCGGGACGTTGAAACGACGTTCACACCAGGCAGCGATGGCTTCGCGCAGCTCCGGGATACCGAGGGTGGTCGGGTACACCGCCATCTTTTCCAGATTACTGGCCAGGGCTTCGGCGACGAAGCTCGGCGAACGGTGCTTCGGCTCGCCAATGGACAACGCGATAGGGCGTTTGTCCGGGTTGGGCGTGACGCTACCGAGCAGGGCGCGGAGTTTCTCGAACGGGTAGGGCTGGAGCTGGGACAAAGCGTTGTTCATGGGGGCCTCTTGTAGGGGAGCGGGCTTGCTCGAGTGTCAGTCCGGGCGCAAAACTGTGGGAGCGAGCCTGCTCGCGAAGAGGGTGGCAGTTCAACATCCTTGTGTGCTGATCCACCGCTTTCGCGAGCAGGCTCGCTCCCACATTGGGTAAATAGGCCCATTCCCACAATGGAGAAGTGGGGGTGAATCAGATACTGATGCGCGACAGTTTGATATCGGGTTCCTGGTTGACGCTCAGTTGTTCAACGATTGCATCCTGCAGGCGGCTGCACAGCAGTGGATCGGACAGCGGTTGATTGTTGGCATCGGTGATGAAGAACACGTCTTCCACGCGTTCGCCGAGGGTGGCGATCTTGGCGTTCTGCAACGACAGGTCGAACTCCAGGAAGATCGTGCCGATCCGCGCCAGCAGGCCAGGGCGGTCGGGGGCTGTCAGCTCCAGCACCGTCACCGGGCGCTGCGCATCGTTGTGGATGGTCACCTGCGGTGCGAAAGCGAAATGCTTGAGCTGGCGCGGTACCCGTCGCTGGATGATCGTCGGGTAGTCGTCCGGGTTGCGCAAGGCTTCGGTCAGGCCATCGCGGATCTGCTTGACCCGCGCCGGATTATCGCCGATCGAGTCGCCGTCGGTGTCGAGCACGATGTAAGTGTCGAGGGTGAACTGGCTGCTGGAGGTGATCACCCGGGCATCGTGGATGTTCAGGTTGAGCTGGTCCATCGCGGCCACGGTCACGGCGAAGAAGTCGTGCTGGTCCGGCGCGTAGATGAAAATCTGCGTGCCACCCTCGAATTCCCGTTGCGTGGTTTCCTTGATCAGTACCAGCGGCCCGCCGTCGGCGGGTTGCTGGAGGATCGCTTCGGTGTGCCAGGCGACGTCGCCGGCGGTGTGACGCAGGAAGTAGTCGTCACCCAACTGCGCCCATAACTGCTCGACATCGTCCGGATCGGTGCCGCCTCGCACCAGGATGTCCAGAGCGGCGCTTTGGGTCTGGCGGATCTGCTCTTCGCGGTCCACCGGGTTTTCCAGGCCGCGTCGCAATGCGCGTTTGGTCTCGGTGTAGAGCTGACGCAACAGGCTGGCGCGCCAGGAGTTCCAGAGCGTCGGGTTGGTGGCGTTGATGTCGGCGACGGTCAGCACGTACAGATAGTCGAGGTGGGTTTCGTCACCGATGATCTGCGCGAAATCGTGGATCACCTGCGGGTCGGACAAGTCCTTGCGCTGGGCGGTAGTCGACATCAGCAAATGGTTTTGCACCAGCCAGACGATCAGGCGGCTGTCCCACACGGGAAGTTGGTGACGCTGGCAAAACGCCTCAGCGTCCACGGCGCCGATTTCCGAGTGGTCACCATGCCGGCCCTTGCCGATGTCGTGATACAGGCCGGCCAGGTAGATCAATTCGGGCTTGGGTAGCTTGCCCATGAGTTTGCTGGCCAGCGGGAACTTTTCCGACACCTGGGTGTACTGCAACTTACGCAGGTGTTTGATCAGGTTCAGGGTGTGCGCATCGACCGTATAAATGTGAAACAGGTCGTGCTGCATCTGTCCGACGATGAATCCGAACTCCGGCAGATAGCGCCCGAGGATGCCGTAACGGTTCATCCGGCGCAGGTTGCGGTGGATGCCGATCTTGCACTTGAACAGTTCGATGAACAGGCTGGTGTTGCGGATGTCGTTGCGGAAATCGTCGTCGATCAGGTGGCGGTTTTCCCGCAGCAGACGAATGGTGTCGGCGCGCACGCCTTTGATTTCCGGCTGCTGGGCCATCAGCACAAAGATTTCCAGCATGGCGAACGGGGTGCGGCGGAACACGTTGTCGTTGCGCGCCTCGATGTAACCATCGTGCAGCTGGAATCGCGAGTTGATCGGCTGTGGCGGCGCCTCATCTTCCGGCGCGAGGATGACTTCCTCGAAGTGCTGGATGATCAGGTCACTGAGCTGGGCAATGCTCATCACCACCCGATAATACTGCTGCATGAAGTTTTCGACGGCCTGTTTGGCGTCGTCGCCTTCGAATCCCAGCAGCTTGGCAATGGTGCGCTGGTGATCGAACAGCAGGCGGTCTTCGGCGCGCCCGGCGAGCATGTGCAAGGCGTAACGCACTTTCCACAAAAACTCCTGGGAGGAGGCCAGCAGGGCGTTTTCGCTCTCCACGAGGAAGCCTTCGCCCGCCAGTGCCCGCAGGTTCAGGGTGCCGTACTCGCGACGGGCCACCCAGAGAATCGTCTGGATATCCCGCAGACCGCCAGGCGAACCTTTGACGTTGGGTTCCAGGTTGTATTCGGTGTCGTTGTACTTGTGGTGGCGGGCCTTCTGCTCGGCGCGTTTGGCCAGGAAGAAGTCCTTGCTCGGCCACATGTGCGCTGTGCTGGTGACATCCAGCATGCGCTGGCGCAGGTGCTCCGGCCCGGTGATGGTGCGGCTCTCCATCAGGTTGGTCACCACCGTCAGGTCGGCGCGGGCCTCGACGGCGCACTCTTCGACCGAGCGCACGCTCTGACCGACTTCCAGGCCGATGTCCCACAGCAGCGTCAGAAAACGCTCGATGGAATCGCGGAAGACTTCATGGTCGGCGCTGTCCAGCAGGATCAGCAAATCGATGTCGGAGTAGGGGTGCAGCTCGCCGCGACCGTAGCCGCCCACCGCCACCAGGGCTATATCGGCGTCTTCACTCCAGTTGAACTGCTCCCAGGCCTTTTGCAGGATGTTGTCGACGAACCAGGCGCGATCCTCGATCAACCGGCGAATGTCCCGACCGCTGCGAAAGCGTCCGTCGAGCACCTCGCGGGCCTGGCGGATCGCCTTCTTGAAGGCCGCGATGGGGCTTGCCTTCAGGGCCAGTTCAGCCTGGAACTGGCCGCGGTCGAAGAGTTCGGGATCCACCTGCGGCATCGATTGGCTTTCCTCTATAGGGCTGGGAGCTGTGCGGTTGGATCAGGCCGATGCGCGCGGGATGGTGTCATCGCTGCGCAAGGTGAAGATTTCGTAACCGGTCTCGGTCACCAGCAGGGTGTGTTCCCATTGTGCCGACAGCTTGCGGTCCTTGGTGATCGCAGTCCAGCCGTCACCCAGCACCTTGGTGTCGGCGCGGCCCTGGTTGATCATCGGTTCGATGGTGAAAGTCATGCCGGCCTTCAGTTCCATGCCGGTGCCGGCGCGGCCGTAGTGCAGGATCTGCGGTTCTTCGTGGAAGACTTTACCGATGCCGTGGCCACAGAACTCGCGAACCACCGAGAAACCGTTCTTCTCGGCGTGTTTCTGGATCACTTCGCCGATATCGCCCAGGCGGCAGCCCGGCTTGACCAGTTGAATGGCCTTGTACATGCATTCCTGGGTCACTTGCGACAGGCGTTCGGCCCAGACCGGTACAGTACCGACGTGGAACATGCGGCTGGTGTCGCCGTGGTAACCGTCCTTGATGACGGTGACGTCGATGTTCAGGGTGTCGCCATCCTTCAGCGGTTTCTCGTTCGGGATGCCATGGCAGACCACATGGTTGATCGAGGTGCAGATGGACTTCGGGAAGCCCTTGTAGTTGAGAGGGGCAGGGATAGCCTTCTGCTCGTTGACAATATAATCGTGGCAGATGCGGTCGAGTTCTTCGGTGGTCACGCCCGGTTTGACATGTTCGGCGATCATTTCCAGCACATCGGCGGCCAGTTTGCCGGCGATGCGCATTTTTGCGATGTCCTCGGGGGTTTTGAGGGTGACGGTCATACAGGCTCTCTCTGCGCCAGGCGGCGCTTTACAAACGGAATGGGCGTTGCGCGATCGAATTTCGCGGCCCTGAAAAACGCGATTCTAACAGACGCTCGGCGCAATTCGGCGCCTCTGTGCATCGCTTCTCTCTATAGAATGGTGCATTCTGGGCCGATTCCAAGGGGCGGAATGCCACGCCCGCCCGGATTTCAGAATCCGGGTTCCGTTTTTCCCTGCCCTGTGATATAAAATGCGCCGCTTTCCGGGGATGCCCCGAAAAGCCTAAATCCACACACGTGTCGACACGATGACCTGGGTGCCTTCAGCTGATGCTGCTGGTTGGTCATTGGGATACGTGGAGGCCAAACCCGACTTATTAAGGAACTATCATGTCCCAAGTCAACATGCGCGATATGCTGAAGGCCGGTGTGCACTTCGGTCACCAGACCCGTTACTGGAACCCGAAAATGGGTAAATACATTTTCGGCGCGCGTAACAAGATCCACATCATCAACCTTGAAAAAACCCTGCCAATGTTCAACGAAGCTCTGACTTTCGTAGAGCGCCTGGCCCAGGGCAAAAACAAGATTCTGTTCGTCGGCACCAAGCGTTCCGCTGGCAAGATCGTTGCTGAAGAAGCAGCACGTTGCGGTTCGCCGTACGTCGATCACCGCTGGTTGGGCGGCATGCTGACCAACTTCAAAACCATCCGTGCTTCCATCAAGCGTCTGCGTGACCTTGAAGTACAAGCCGAAGACGGTACTTTCGCCAAGCTGACCAAGAAAGAAGCGCTGATGCGCTCCCGTGACCTGGAAAAGCTGGATCGTTCCCTGGGTGGTATCAAGGACATGGGCGGTCTGCCAGACGCTCTGTTCGTTATCGACGTTGATCACGAGCGCATCGCGATCACCGAAGCCAACAAGCTGGGCATCCCGGTTATCGGCGTAGTCGATACCAACAGCAGCCCGGAAGGCGTTGACTACATCATCCCAGGCAACGATGACGCAATCCGCGCTATCCAGCTGTACATGGGTTCGATGGCTGACGCTGTTATCCGTGGTCGCAACAACGTTGCTGGCGGCACCGAAGTGTTCGTTGAAGAAGCTCCGGCAGCTGCAGCTGAGTAATTGACGCCCTGGCGTTGACTCAGTAAGCAAAAAGGGGGCTTGGCCCCCTTTTTGCCACCTCGAAAACCATTTGTCGGCGCCCACTGCCTTATTTGTAATGTGCGGCAGCTAACAAGGGTGGTTCGGGAAGAATTGAACGCCCGTTCGATCGGGTGGAATGGTTGATAACCTATCCAAGAGGAATTTTGAAATGGCAGAGATTACTGCAGCGTTGGTCAAAGAACTGCGCGAGCGTACCGGCGAAGGCATGATGGATTGCAAAAAGGCCTTGACCAAGGCTGGCGGCGACATCGAGAAAGCCATTGATGACATGCGTGCTTCGGGCGCCATCAAGGCAGCCAAGAAAGCAGGCAACGTTGCCGCTGAAGGCGCCATCGCCATCAAGGCTGACGACAAGTCCGCCGTACTGCTGGAAGTGAACTCGCAGACCGACTTCCTGGCCCTGCAAGACGACTTCAAGAACTTCGTTGCTGCCAGCGTAGAAAAAGCCTTCGCCGAAAAACTGACCGACGCAGCTCCGCTGATCGCCGCTCAGGAATCGGCTCGTGAAGCCCTGGTGGCCAAAGTTGGCGAAAACGTCAACATCCGTCGCCTGGTGCGCGTAGAGGGCGACGTTGTCGGCACCTACCTGCACGGTAACAAGATCGGTGTTGCTGTTGTCCTGAAGGGCGGCGACGTCCAGCTGGCCAAGGAAATCGCCATGCACGTGGCGGCAAGCAACCCTGAGTTCCTGCTGCCATCGCAGGTTTCGCCAGAAGCCATCGAGCGCGAAAAGGGCGTCTTCATGTCTTTGAACGAAGACAAGATGAAAGGCAAGCCAGCTGAAATCGTCGAGAAGATGATCGCCGGCCGTATCACCAAGTTCCTGGCTGAAGCCAGCCTGGTCGAGCAAGCTTTCGTCATGAACCCGGAAGTCACCGTTGGTGCTCTGGCCAAGAAAGCCGGCGCTGAAATCGTTTCCTTCACCTACTTCAAGGTTGGCGAAGGCATCGAGAAGCCAGTAGACAACTTCGCTGAAGAAGTTGCCGCACAGCTGGCTGCCGCCAAGCAATAAGACGGTTTTATAACTGTCGCCCTGAAGAGGCTGCCCGCTCACGCGCGCAGCCTCTTTTCAGATGGGCCACCAATTTTTATTGGTTTCCTATTGGAACTGGCTTACAAAGCCATGTTCCGATGGCGCTGAAGCAGCGCCACGCTAGAGTGAACGCCAGCTGAAAACAGCTCGCAAAGAATTTTTAAAATACGCCGCAGGAGAGATTCGCAATGGCTCAGCAGGGCAGTGGTTATCAGGCTCGCTATAAACGCATTCTACTCAAACTTAGCGGCGAGGCCCTGATGGGCTCGGAAGAGTTCGGGATCGATCCGAAGGTTCTGGATCGCATGGCGCTGGAAGTTGGCCAGCTGGTCGGCATCGGTGTCCAGGTCGGTCTGGTGATCGGCGGCGGCAACCTGTTCCGCGGGGAAGCCCTGAGCAAGGCCGGCATGGATCGGGTCACCGGTGACCACATGGGCATGCTGGCCACTGTGATGAACGCCCTGGCCATGCGCGATGCGCTGGAACGTGCCAATATCTCGGCCATCGTGATGTCGGCCATTTCCATGGTAGGCGTGACCGATCATTACGATCGTCGCAAGGCCATGCGTCACCTGAACTCCAAGGACGTGGTAATTTTCGCTGCCGGTACCGGCAACCCGTTCTTCACCACGGACTCGGCCGCCTGCCTGCGTGCGATCGAAATCGATGCCGATGTCGTGCTCAAGGCAACCAAGGTCGATGGCGTCTACACCGCTGACCCGTTCAAAGACCCGCATGCCGAGAAGTTCGATCATCTGACCTACGATGAAGTGCTGGATCGCAAGCTGGGTGTTATGGATCTGACGGCCATTTGCCTGTGCCGCGACCATAAGATGCCGTTGCGCGTATTTAACATGAACAAGCCCGGCGCCCTGCTGAACATCGTGCATGGTGGCGCTGAAGGGACCCTGATCGAGGAAGGCCAACAATGATCAATGAAATCAAGAAAGACGCTCAAGAGCGCATGCAGAAATCCGTGGAATCGCTGGCGCACAACTTCGGCCGTATTCGTACCGGCCAGGCGCACCCAAGCATTCTGGAAGGTGTGATGGTGCCGTACTACGGTGCCGATACCCCCATCAAACAAGTGGCGAACATCACTGTTAAAGACGCCCGTACCCTGCAAGTCGTTGCCTTTGAGCGCAACATGCTGGGTGCCGTCGACAAGGCCATCGGTAGCGCCGGTCTGAACCTCAACCCGACCAACCTGGGTGAGTTGTTGCTGATCTCCATGCCTGCCCTGACCGAAGAAACCCGCAAAGGCTTCACCAAGCAGGCTCGCGATGTTGCCGAAGACGCCCGTGTTGCAGTGCGCAACATCCGTCGTGATGCAAACAGCCAGCTCAAGGATCTGGTCAAGGAAAAAGAAATCAGCGAAGACGAAGAGCGTCGCGCCACAGGCGAAATCGATGATTTGACCAAAAAGTTCGTGGCCAAGATCGACGCTGATCTGGCGCAGAAAGAAAAAGACCTGATGGCCGTATAAGGGTCACGTTTTTAATGGATAAGACTAAGCAGACTGCACCGTCCGCGGTGCCGCGCCATGTCGCGATCATCATGGATGGTAATAATCGCTGGGCGAAAAAACGCTTTATGCCGGGTGTCGCCGGGCATAAAGCGGGTGTGGATGCAGTTCGCGCGGTTATCGAGGTGTGTGCCGAAGAAGGGGTCGAAGTATTGACCCTGTTCGCGTTCTCCAGTGAAAACTGGCAGCGGCCGGCCGACGAGGTCAGTGCCCTGATGGATCTGTTCTTCAAGGCATTGCGTCGCGAGGCCAAGCGCCTGAACGATAACAACATCAGTTTGCGCATCATTGGCGATCGATCGCGTTTTCATCCGGAACTTCAGGCAGCCATGCGTGAAGCCGAGGCGATGACTGTCGGCGCCAATCGCTTCGTCCTGCAGATCGCTGCCAATTACGGCGGTCAGTGGGATATCGCACAGGCCGCACAGCGGCTGGCGCGGGAAGTACAGGCCGGACATTTGCGTCCGGAGGACATCACCCCGGACCTGCTGCAAACCTGTCTGGCTACAGGCGATCTGCCGTTGCCGGACTTGTGCATCCGAACCGGGGGCGAGCACCGCATCAGCAACTTCCTGCTGTGGCAGCTGGCTTATGCCGAGTTGTACTTCTCCGACCTTTTCTGGCCGGACTTCAAACACGACGCCATGCGTAACGCGCTGGCCGATTTCGCATCTCGCCAGCGTCGCTTCGGTAAAACGAGCGAGCAGGTCGAGGCTGGAGCCCGGATTTAATGCTTAAACAACGAATCATCACTGCGCTGATCCTGCTGCCGATTGCCCTGGGCGGGTTTTTCCTGCTCGAGGGGTCCGGCTTTGCGCTGTTCATCGGGTTGGTCGTGACCCTCGGTGCATGGGAGTGGGCGCGTCTGGCGGGCTTCAATGCCCAGCCGATGCGCGTGGCCTACGCCACGGTTGTCGCATTGATGCTGTTTGTCATGCATCTTCTGCCTGGCCTCGCGCCTTGGGTGTTGGGCGCCTCGGTACTCTGGTGGGGGGTCGCCACCTATCTGGTGCTGACGTATCCACGCTCCAGCGAGCTATGGGCAAGCGCAGCTTGCAAGCTGGTAATCGGCCTGTTGATTCTGTTGCCGGCCTGGCAGGGCCTGGTAGAGATCAAGAAGTACCCCTTGGGCAACTGGCTGATCATGGCAGTGATGGTGCTGGTCTGGGGTGCCGATATCGGCGCGTATTTTTCCGGCCGGGCCTTCGGCAAGCGCAAGCTGGCGCCGCAGGTCAGTCCAGGCAAGAGCTGGGAAGGCGTCTACGGCGGCTTGGTCCTGAGTCTGGTCATTACCGTCATTGTCGGATTCGTTCGTGACTGGACCGTTGCCGAGCTGTTCAAGGGCTTGATCGGCGCGGCCGTGATCGTGTTTATTTCGGTCGTGGGCGACCTCACCGAAAGCATGTTCAAGCGCCAGTCCGGGATCAAGGACAGCAGCAATCTGCTGCCTGGTCACGGCGGGGTACTGGACCGGATCGACAGCCTGACCGCGGCCATTCCCGTGTTTGCCGTACTGTTGTGGATGGCTGCACCATGAGCCGCCCTCAGCAGATTACCGTTCTGGGGGCGACCGGCTCGATCGGTCTGAGCACCCTCGATGTCATCGCTCGTCATCCCGAGCGTTATCAAGTGTTTGCCTTGAGCGGTTTTACCCGTTTAAACGAATTGCTGGCACTGTGTGTGCGTCATACCCCGCGATTCGCCGTCGTGCCTGAGGCCGGTGCCGCTCGCGCGTTGCAGGATGACTTGAGTGCGGCAGGCCTTTCGACCCGTGTGCTGGTGGGCGAGGAAGGTTTGTGTCAGGTCGCTGCCGATCCTGAAGTGGATGCGGTCATGGCGGCCATTGTCGGAGCGGCGGGGCTGCGTCCGACACTGGCAGCGGTCGAAGCCGGCAAGAAGATTCTTCTGGCCAACAAAGAAGCACTGGTCATGTCCGGTGCACTGTTCATGCAGGCCGTTCGCAAGAGCGGTTCGGTGTTGCTGCCGATCGACAGTGAGCACAACGCGATCTTCCAGTGCATGCCGCAGGATTTTGCCCGTGGTCTTGGCGCGGTCGGTGTGCGTCGGATTTTGCTGACAGCTTCCGGCGGACCGTTCCGTCAGACACCCCTGGCGGAGCTGGCGCATGTTTCACCCGAACAGGCCTGTGCTCACCCCAACTGGTCCATGGGACGCAAGATTTCGGTTGATTCCGCCAGCATGATGAATAAAGGGCTTGAGTTGATCGAAGCCTGCTGGCTGTTCGATGCCAAGCCGTCCCAGGTTGAAGTGGTGATTCATCCGCAGAGCGTGATTCATTCGCTGGTCGATTACATCGATGGCTCGGTATTGGCCCAGTTGGGCAATCCGGACATGCGCACGCCAATCGCCAATGCGCTGGCGTGGCCTGAACGAATCGATTCGGGTGTGCCACCGCTTGACCTGTTTGCCGTCGCCCGTCTGGACTTCCAGGCGCCGGATGAAGAGCGTTTCCCTTGTCTGCGCCTGGCCCGTCAGGCCGCCGAGGCGGGCAACAGCGCCCCGGCAATGCTGAATGCGGCAAATGAGGTTGCCGTTGCGGCGTTTCTCGACGGACGGGTTCGTTACCCGGAAATCGCGAGTATCATCGAAGAAACACTCAATCTCGAGCCTGTGGTAGCAGTGAAGGATCTGGAAGCAGTGTTTGCGGCAGATGCGAAGGCGCGTGTGCTGGCCGAACAGTGGCTGAGTCGTCACGGGCGGTAAGTGTTGCAATGCGTTGGCCCTTGCAGCACCAGATAGGAATGCGGAGAAAGTAGATGAGCGCGCTCTATATGATTGTCGGCACCCTGGTGGCTTTGGGCGTGCTGGTCACCTTCCACGAGTTCGGCCATTTCTGGGTCGCGCGTCGCTGTGGGGTCAAGGTGCTGCGTTTCTCCGTAGGCTTCGGCATGCCGTTGCTGCGCTGGTACGACAAGCAGGGCACCGAGTTCGTGGTGGCTGCGATCCCGCTGGGCGGCTACGTGAAGATGCTCGATGAGCGTGAGGGCGAGGTCCCGGTCGATCAGGTCGATCAATCCTTCAATCGCAAATCGGTCCGTCAGCGCATTGCGATCGTGGCGGCCGGGCCGATCGCCAACTTTTTGTTGGCGTTCGCGTTCTTCTGGGTGCTGGCCATGCTCGGTAGCGAGCAGGTACGCCCGGTCATCGGTGCAGTTGAGTCCGGCAGTATTGCCGCCAAGGCGGGTTTGAGCGCGGGCCAGGAAATCATCTCGATCGACGGCGAGCCGACTTCCGGCTGGGCGGCGGTGAATTTGCAACTGGTTCGTCGTCTGGGGGAAAGTGGTTCCCTGCAGGTGCTGGTCCGTGAACAAGGCTCCTCGATTGATTCGCCCCGTGAACTGACACTGGATAAGTGGCTCAAGGGCGCAGACGAGCCTGATCCGATTCGATCGCTGGGGATTCGTCCTTGGCGTCCGGCGCTGCCACCGGTTTTGGCGGAACTTGATCCGAAAGGCCCGGCGCAGGCCGCCGGCCTGAAAATGGGTGACCGGTTGCTGGCCCTCGATGGCAAGTCGCTGGATGACTGGCAGCAGGTGGTCGATACCGTCCGTATGCGTCCTGATACCAAAATCATGCTGCGGGTCGAGCGCGATGGTGCTCAAATCGACGTCCCTGTCACGCTGGCTGCACGCGGCGAGAAAAAGGCACCGAGTGGCTATCTGGGGGCTGGTGTGAAAGCGGTCGATTGGCCGCCGGAGATGATTCGCGAGGTCAGTTACGGTCCTTTGGCCGCGATTGGAGAGGGGGCTCAACGCACCTGGACCATGAGCCTGCTGACCCTCGATTCACTGAAGAAAATGTTGTTCGGCGAGCTCTCGGTAAAAAACTTGAGTGGACCGATAACCATTGCTAAAGTGGCGGGCGCTTCGGCCCAGTCGGGCGTCGCTGATTTCCTGAATTTCCTTGCTTATCTGAGTATTAGCCTGGGGGTTCTGAATTTGCTGCCCATTCCTGTGCTGGATGGGGGGCATTTGTTGTTTTATCTGATTGAGTGGGCGCGTGGTCGTCCCTTGTCGGATCGGGTGCAAGGTTGGGGGATACAGATCGGTATCAGTTTGGTGGTCGGAGTGATGTTGCTCGCTCTGGTCAATGATCTAGGCCGTCTGTAACGTCGCTGAATTGCGAATCTGCCGCATTTTGCGGCAGTTTGTTTATTGCCAGTTGGAATAAGAAAGGACTTCATGAAACGTCTGCTGCTAACTGCGGTTCTCACCGTATTGATGATCGCCGAAGTTCACGCCGAGTCCTTCACTATCTCTGATATTCGCGTCAATGGCCTCCAGCGGGTCTCCGCGGGTAGCGTCTTTGGTGCTTTGCCGTTGAACGTCGGTGAACAGGCGGATGATCGACGCCTGGTGGAATCCACTCGTGCGCTGTTCAAAACCGGGTTCTTTCAAGATATCCAGCTGGGCCGCGATGGCAACGTCCTTGTCATCACGGTAGTCGAGCGTCCGTCGGTTGCAAGTATCGAGATCGAAGGTAACAAGGCGATCTCCACTGAAGACCTGATGAAAGGCCTTAAACAATCCGGTCTGGCCGAAGGCGAGATCTTCCAGCGCGCCACTCTCGAAGGTGTACGTAACGAGCTGCAACGCCAGTACGTCGCGCAGGGCCGCTACTCGGCGACCGTCGACACCGAAGTCGTGCCGCAGCCGCGCAACCGCGTAGGCTTGAAAGTCAACATCAACGAAGGCACCGTTGCGGCTATCCAGCATATCAACGTGGTAGGTAACACGGTCTTCCCTGATGAGGACCTGATCGATCTGTTCGAGCTCAAGACAACCAACTGGTTGTCGTTCTTCAAGAACGACGACAAGTATGCTCGTGAGAAACTCTCCGGTGACCTGGAGCGCCTGCGTTCCTACTACCTGGACCGTGGCTATATCAACATGGATATCGCTTCGACCCAGGTGTCCATCACCCCGGACAAGAAGCACGTCTACATCACTGTCAACATCAACGAAGGCGACAAGTACACCGTTCGTGATGTCAAGCTCAGCGGTGACCTGAAAGTCCCTGAAGACCAGGTCAAGTCGCTGCTGCTGGTACAGAAAGGCCAGGTGTTCTCGCGCAAGCTGATGACCACCACTTCCGAGCTGATCACCCGTCGCCTGGGTAACGAAGGCTATACCTTCGCCAACGTCAACGGCGTGCCACAGCCTCATGATGAAGATCACACCGTAGACATCACCTTCGCGGTCGATCCGGGCAAGCGTGCGTACGTCAACCGCATCAACTTCCGTGGCAACACCAAGTCCGAAGACGAAGTGCTGCGACGCGAAATGCGTCAGATGGAAGGCGGCTGGGCTTCGACCTACCTGATCGACCAGTCCAAGACCCGTCTTGAGCGCCTGGGCTTCTTCAAGGAAGTCAACGTTGAAACCCCGGCTGTACCGGGTGTCGACGACCAGGTTGATGTCAACTACAGCGTGGAAGAACAAGCGTCCGGTTCGATTACCGCCAGTGTCGGTTTCGCCCAGAGCGCGGGCCTGATCCTCGGTGGTTCGATCACCCAGAACAACTTCCTCGGTACCGGTAACAAGGTCAGCATCGGCTTGACCCGCAGCGAATACCAGAGCCGCTATAACTTCGGTTATGTCGACCCCTACTGGACGGCTGATGGCGTGAGCCTGGGTTACAACGCGTTCTACCGTACCACTGACTATGATGATCTTGATGTCGACGTAGCCAGCTATTCCGTAGACAGCCTGGGTGCGGGTGCAAGCGTCGGTTATCCGATCAGTGAGACGTCGCGTCTGACCTTCGGCTTGACTGTCCAGCAGGACGAGATCAAGACGGGTGTGTATACCGTCGATGAGATTTTCGACTTCGTTAACAAGGAAGGCGATAAGTACCTGAACTTCAAGGCGTCGGCCGGCTGGTCCGAGTCCACCCTGAACAAGGGCGTACTGGCGACCCGCGGTCATTCCCAGAGCCTGGTGCTGGAAACCACGACGCCAGGCAGCGACCTGTCGTTCTTCAAGCTTGATTACCGTGGCCAGCTGTTCCAGCCATTGTCCGAAAACTACACCATGCGCCTGCATACCGAATTGGGTTATGGCGATGGTTACGGTTCGACCGATGGCTTGCCATTCTATGAAAACTACTATGCTGGTGGTTTCAACTCGGTTCGTGGCTTCAAGGACAGCACTTTGGGTCCTCGCAGTACACCAAGTACCGGCAAGAACCCTGGCACTGCTGTCGACCCGGACCAGGACCCGCTGCCGTTCGGTGGTAACGTCCTGATCCAGGGCGGTGTGGAAGTGTTGTTCCCTCTGCCGTTCGTCAAGGACCAACGCTCCCTGCGTACTTCGGTATTCTGGGATGTGGGTAACGTATTCGATTCCAAATGCTCGGATGTCGTTAATGCCGATGGCACTAAGTCCAATACCCAGTGCAACGACATCAGTCTGAGCAACATGGCAAGTTCCGTCGGTGTGGGTGTGACCTGGGTCACCGCGCTGGGTCCTCTGAGTTTCGCGTTGGCCATGCCAGTCAAGAAACCGGATGACGCTGAAACTCAAGTGTTCCAATTCTCCCTCGGCCAGACGTTCTAAGCGTCTGACCCAAGATAACGACAATGGATTTTGTAGGAGTGCATCGTGCGTAAGTTGACTCAATTGGTTCTCCTGGCTTCCGTACTGGTAGCAGGTCCGGCATTTGCCGACATGAAAATCGCCGTTCTGAACTATCAGATGGCCCTGCTGGAATCCGATGCAGCCAAGAAATACGCTGTGGATGCCGAGAAAAAGTTCGGTCCTCAACTGACCAAGCTCAAGTCGCTGGAAAGCAGCGCCAAGGGTATTCAGGATCGTCTGATGGCCGGTGGGGACAAAATGCAGCAAGGCGAGCGTGAGCGTCTGGAGCTTGAATTCAAGCAAAAGGCTCGTGACTTCCAGTTCCAGTCCAAGGAGCTGAACGAAGCCAAAGCCGTTGCCGACCGCGAAATGCTGAAGCAGCTCAAGCCGAAACTGGACAGCGCTGTGGAAGAAGTCATCAAGAAAGGTGCTTTTGACCTGGTCTTCGAGCGTGGTGCAGTGATTGATGTCAAGCCTCAGTACGACATCACGCGCCAGGTTATCGAGCGCATGAATCAGCTGAAGTAATCCATGACCGCGACCATTAAGCTCGGCCAATTGGCCGAGTTCCTCGGCGCCACCCTGCGTGGCGACCCGGAGACAGCAATTACTGGGCTGGCCACCTTGCAGGAGGCTGGCCCAACTCAGTTGAGCTTTCTCGCAAATCCCCAGTACCGCAAGTATCTGGCGGGCAGCCAGGCTGCAGCTTTGTTGCTCAAAGCCGCTGACGCTGAAGGTTTTGCCGGGAATGCGTTGGTAGTACCTGATCCGTACGCCGCTTACGCTCGTGTTTCCCACCTGTTCGATCCCAAGCCCAAGGCGGCTGCCGGCATTCATCCGACAGCGGTGATTGCGGCGGACGCGGTGGTTGATCCAGCGGCGAGCATCGGTGCCTTTGTGGTCATCGAAAGCGGAGCGCGAGTGGATGCGGGTACGACCATCGGCGCGCATTGCTTCATCGGTGCGCGCAGTGTGATCGGCGAAGGTGGCTGGCTCGCACCGCGGGTCACCCTGTATCACGACGTGCGCGTCGGCAAGCGGGTAGTGATTCAATCCGGTGCCGTGCTCGGTGGCGAAGGCTTCGGATTTGCCAACGAGAAAGGTATCTGGCAGAAAATTGCCCAGATCGGTGGTGTACTGGTCGGCGACGACGTGGAAATCGGCGTGAATACCGCCATCGACCGTGGCGCGTTGGCCGATACCATCATCGGTAATGGCGTGAAACTCGACAACCAGATCCAGATCGCCCACAACGTTCAAGTCGGTGATCACACCGCCATGGCCGCGTGCGTGGGGATCTCCGGCAGCACCAGGATCGGCAAGCACTGCATGCTCGCCGGTGGCGTAGGGCTGGTGGGTCATATCGACATTTGCGACAACGTTTTCATCACCGGCATGACCATGGTGACCCACTCGATCACCGAGCCGGGTGCCTATTCTTCCGGTACGGCAATGCAGCCGGCAGCCGAGTGGCGCAAAAGCGCGGCACGAATCCGTCAGCTCGATGACATCGCGCGACGTTTGCGACAGCTGGAAAAGCAGGCAGGGGAAGTGACCCCTGGCGGTAATGCTTCATCAGATGGCTGATACCATTTCCATATCAAGTGTGCACAGCCGCTAGACTGCGTCCTTGATTTGCTAGAGGAGTGCGCGTCAGTCGCGCGTTCCCAATCTTTACATAGGCTTCCCCCCGAAATGATGGACATCAACGAGATTCGCGAATACCTGCCTCACCGTTACCCGTTCCTGCTGGTGGACCGGGTAGTGGATCTGGATGTGGAAGGCAAGCGCATTCGCGCCTACAAGAATGTCAGCATCAACGAACCGTTCTTCAATGGTCACTTTCCCGCGCATCCAATCATGCCGGGCGTGCTGATCATCGAAGCGATGGCTCAGGCTGCCGGGATCCTTGGTTTCAAAATGCTCGACGTGAAACCGGCCGATGGCACCCTTTACTACTTCGTCGGCTCCGACAAGCTGCGCTTCCGCCAGCCGGTGTTGCCGGGTGATCAGTTGATCCTTGAAGCCAAGTTCATCAGCTGCAAGCGCCAGATCTGGAAGTTCGAGTGCCAGGCTTCGGTCGATGGCAAGCCGGTCTGCTCTGCTGAAATCATCTGTGCGGAACGCAAGCTATGAGTTTGATTGACCCTCGCGCAATCATCGATCCGACGGCCGTCCTGGCTGACGGTGTCGAGGTCGGCCCGTGGTCGATCATCGGCGCAGGTGTGGAAATCGGCGAGGGAACAGTCATCGGACCGCACGTGATTCTCAAAGGCCCGACCCGAATCGGTAAGCACAACCGCATCTACCAGTTCTCTTCGGTAGGCGAGGACACGCCGGACCTGAAGTACAAGGGCGAAGAAACGCGCCTGGTGATTGGTGACCACAACGTCATCCGCGAAGGCGTGACGATTCACCGTGGAACCGTTCAGGACCGCTCGGAAACGACCCTGGGCGATCACAACCTGATCATGGCCTACGCCCACATCGGTCACGACAGCGTTATCGGCAACCACTGCATTCTGGTCAACAACACCGCACTGGCTGGCCATGTGCACGTTGAGGACTGGGCCATCCTGTCCGGTTTTACCCTGGTTCACCAGTATTGCCACATCGGTGCCCACAGCTTTTCCGGCATGGGAACCGCCATCGGCAAGGATGTTCCTGCGTACGTCACGGTGTTCGGCAACCCGGCCGAGGCCCGCAGCATGAACTTTGAAGGCATGCGTCGTCGGGGTTTCAGCGAAGACGCCATCCACGCCCTGCGGCGTGCCTATAAGGTCGTTTATCGTCAGGGCCTGACGGTCGAGCAGGCGCTCGCCGAACTGGCTGAGTCGTCAGCCCAGTTCCCGGAAGTCGCAGTGTTCCGTGACTCCATCCAGTCTTCGACTCGCGGCATTACCCGCTAACCATGGCCAATCTGCGTATTGCGCTGGTGGCGGGGGAGGCTTCCGGCGACATTCTCGGCGCGGGCCTCATGCGCGCACTCAAGACCCGTCATCCGGCAGTCGAGTTCATCGGTGTCGGTGGTCCGTTGATGCAGGCAGAAGGCCTGCAGTCCTACTTCCCGATGGAGCGCCTGTCGGTCATGGGCCTGGTGGAAGTGCTGGGTCGGTTGCGCGAGTTGCTGGCGCGCCGCAAGAAGCTGGTGGCAGACCTGATCGCCGCGAAGCCGGACGTGTTCATCGGGATCGATGCCCCGGACTTCAACCTCAATATCGAACTCAAGCTGCGTCAGGCCGGGATCAAGACCGTGCATTACGTCAGCCCGTCGGTCTGGGCCTGGCGGCAGAAGCGGGTACTGAAGATTCGCGAAGGTTGCGACCTGATGCTGACGCTGTTCCCGTTCGAAGCAAAATTTTATGAAGAGAAGGGTGTCCCGGTGCGGTTTGTCGGACACTCCCTGGCCGATGCGATTCCCCTTGAGGCCGATCGCGCCGCCGCGCGGGCCGAACTGGGCTTGCCCGACGGGCCGCTTGTGGCATTGATGCCGGGCAGTCGTGGTGGTGAAGTCGGCCGCCTCGGTGCGCTGTTTCTCGACACCGCGCAGCGCCTGCGGGCCATGCGCCCTGGTGTGCGCTTCGTCATGCCTTGCGCCAATCCCGAGCGCCGTGCGCAGCTGGAAGAAATGCTGGCCGGTCGCGATCTGCCGCTGACCTTGCTCGATGGCAAATCCCATCTGGCCCTGGCTGCATGCGACGCGGTGCTGATCGCATCCGGAACCGCAACGCTGGAAGCCTTGCTGTACAAGCGGCCGATGGTGGTCGCCTATCGCCTGGCGCCGCTGACGTTCTGGATTCTCAAGCGCATGGTGAAAAGTCCCTATGTCTCCTTGCCGAACTTGCTGGCCCAGCGCTTGCTGGTGCCCGAGCTGCTGCAGGACGACGCGACGGTCGAAGCGTTGGCCCAGACCTTGTCGCCGCTGATCGAAAATGGCCAGGAGCAGACCCGCGGTTTTGACGAAATCCACCGTACCTTGCGTCTGGATGCCTCCAACCAGGCGGCGGATGCAGTCCTGAATCTGATCGGCCAGGTAAAATGAGTAAAACAAGCATGCAGATGGGGCTGGATTTCACCTTGGTCGCTGAAGTCGAAGAATTGGTTGCCGGTGTCGACGAAGTCGGTCGTGGCCCGCTTTGTGGCGCAGTCGTGACCGCCGCAGTGATTCTCGATCCGAGTCGGCCGATTCTCGGCCTTAATGATTCGAAGAAGCTCACCGAAGCCCGCCGCGAAAAGCTCTACGACGAAATCTGCGAAAAAGCCTTGAGCTGGTGCATTGCCCGCGCGGAAGTCGAAGAGATCGACGAGTTGAACATCCTGCATGCCACCATGCTGGCCATGCAGCGCGCCGTCGCCGGGCTGCACGTTCAGCCGAAACTGGCGATGATCGACGGCAACCGTTGCCCGAAACTGCCGATGCGCGCTGAAGCCGTGGTTAAAGGCGACAGCAAGGTCCCGGCGATCGCGGCAGCGTCGATTCTGGCGAAGGTCAGCCGTGATCGTGAAATGTCTGCTTTCGAATTGATCTACCCGGGCTACGGCATCGGCGGCCACAAAGGCTACCCGACACCCGTTCATCTGGAAGCGCTCGCCCGCCTTGGGCCAACGCCGATTCACCGGCGTTCGTTTGCCCCTGTACGCCTCGCTTATGAAGCACGGGAAAGCCTGATCGAGAGTTAGTCGCAAGGCTGATTTTTTATAGCAAGGCCCGGTACAATCCGGCGTCTTAAAGCGCGGTAGCTTTAAACGCCGGATTTCCGGGCATTGTTGTTTTCACGTTTTAGACAGGATCACTATGCCGGCTTCATTCGTTCACCTACGCCTGCACACTGAATACTCCCTGGTCGACGGTCTGGTGCGAATCAAACCGCTGGTCAAGACCCTGGTCGGCATGAACATGCCTGCCGTGGCGGTCACCGATCAGAACAACATGTGTTCCCTGGTCAAATTCTATAAAAACGCCATGGGTGCCGGGATCAAGCCGATCTGTGGCGCCGACCTGTGGCTGTCGAACAAGGACCCAGATAACCCGCTTAGCCGGATCAGCCTGCTGGTGATGAATGCCGAGGGTTACCGCAATCTCACCGAATTGATTTCCCGCGGTTTCATCGACGGTCAGCGCAATGGCGCGATCATCATTGAGCGCGAATGGGTGGCCGAAGCCAACGAAGGCTTGATCATGCTGTCAGCGGCGAAAGAAGGCGAAATCGGCCAGGCCATGATCAGTGGCAATCCCGACGAAGCCGAAACCCTGGCGCGTGAGTGGATGGCGGTGTTTCCGGACCGCTTCTACCTGGAAATCCAGCGTACCAACCGCCCTAATGATGAAGAGCAACTGCACGGCGCGGTGGCCCTGGCCGAGAAGATCGGTGCGCCGCTGGTCGCGACCAACGATGTGCGCTTCATCAAGCAGGAAGACTTCGCCGCCCACGAAACCCGCGTGTGCATCGGTGAGGGGCGCGCCCTCGACGATCCGCGGCGTTCGAAGAATTACAGCGATCAGCAGTACCTCAAAAGCGCCGAGGAAATGGCGGAACTGTTCAGCGACATTCCTGAAGCGCTGGAAAACACCGTCGAGATCGCCAAGCGCTGCAACATCGAAGTGAAGCTGGGCACGCACTTCCTGCCCAACTTCCCGATCCCCGATGGCATGACCATCGATGAGTATTTCCGCAAGGTTTCGTTCGAGGGCCTGGAAGAACGTCTTTCCGTTCTGCTGCCCAAAGACACCACTGAAGACTACGAAGCCAAGCGTCAGGTCTATGTCGACCGGTTGAATTTCGAACTGGATATCATCATCCAGATGGGCTTCCCCGGTTACTTCCTGATCGTGATGGACTTCATCCAGTGGGCCAAGAACAACGGCGTGCCGGTGGGGCCAGGGCGGGGGTCGGGTGCCGGGTCGCTGGTGGCCTACGTGCAGAAGATCACCGACCTTGATCCGTTGGAATACGACCTGCTGTTCGAACGTTTCCTTAACCCGGAACGGGTTTCCATGCCCGACTTCGACGTCGACTTCTGCATGGACGGTCGCGACCGGGTCATCGACTACGTGGCCGAGAAATACGGTCGCAACGCGGTCAGCCAGATCATCACCTTCGGTTCCATGGCGGCCAAGGCTGTGGTGCGGGACGTGGCGCGGGTACAGGGCAAGTCCTATGGTCTGGCGGATCGTCTGTCGAAGATGATTCCGTTCGAAGTCGGCATGACCCTGGAAAAGGCCTACGAACAGGAAGAGATCCTGCGTGACTTCATCAAGGTGGATGAAGAAGCCGCGGAAATCTGGGAAATGGCCCGCAAACTTGAAGGCGTTGTGCGTAACGTCGGCAAGCACGCCGGTGGTGTGGTGATCGCGCCGACCAAACTGACCGACTTTTCGCCGATCTATTGCGACGAAGCCGGTGACGGCCTGGTAACCCAGTTCGACAAGGACGACGTCGAAGCGGCCGGCCTGGTGAAGTTCGACTTCCTCGGTCTGCGGACCCTGACGATCATCGACTGGGCGCTGAAAACGATCAACCGCGACCGCGCCAAGGTCAACGAACCGCCGCTCGACATCGCGTTCATCCCGCTGGATGACAAACCGACTTATACCCTGCTGCAGAAAGCCGAAACCACGGCGGTGTTCCAGCTCGAATCCCGCGGCATGAAAGAGCTGATCAAAAAGCTCAAGCCCGACTGCCTGGAAGACTTGATCGCACTGGTGGCACTGTTCCGTCCCGGCCCGCTGCAATCGGGCATGGTGGACGACTTCATCAACCGTAAGCACGGTCGCGCCGAACTGGCGTACCCGCACTCGGACTACCAGTACGAAGGCCTCAAGCCCGTATTGGCGCCGACCTACGGCATCATCCTGTATCAGGAACAGGTGATGCAGATTGCCCAGGTCATGGCTGGCTATACCCTCGGCGGTGCGGACATGCTGCGTCGGGCCATGGGTAAGAAAAAACCCGAGGAAATGGCCAAGCAGCGCGGCGGTTTCATTGAGGGTTGCGCCACCAACAACATCGATGCCGACCTGGCCGGTAACATTTTCGACCTGGTGGAGAAATTCGCCGGTTACGGCTTCAACAAATCCCACTCCGCTGCCTACGGCCTGGTGTCGTACCAGACCGCGTGGCTGAAAGCGCACTACCCGGCGCCGTTCATGGCGGCAGTACTCTCGGCGGATATGCACAACACCGACAAGGTCGTGACCTTGATCGAAGAAGTGCGCACCATGAAGCTGCGCCTCGACGCGCCGGACGTGAACACCTCGGAGTTCAAGTTCACGGTAAACGACGAAGGCCGGATCATTTATGGTCTGGGTGCGATCAAGGGGGTGGGCGAGGGGCCGGTCGAGGCAATCACCGAGGCGCGTCTGGACGGTCCGTTCAAGGATTTGTTCGATTTCTGCGCCCGGGTCGACCTCAAGCGTATCAACAAGCGGACCCTCGACGGCTTGATCCGTAGTGGTGCGCTGGATCGTCTGGGGCCGTATTTCCACGACGAGCCGAAGGCTTATCAAGCCAACATCGACCGCAACCGCGCGGTGCTGCTGACCGCGATGGAAGAGGCGATCAAGGCGGCCGAGCAAACTGCCCGGACCCACGACAGTGGCCATGCGGACCTGTTTGGCGGTCTGTTCGTTGAAGAAGACGCCGACGTCTACGCCAATCACCGCAAGGCCAAGGAGCTGACCCTCAAGGAGCGGCTCAAAGGCGAGAAAGACACCCTGGGCCTGTACCTGACCGGGCACCCGATCGACGAATACGAAGGTGAAATCCGTCGTTTCGCCCGTCAACGCATCATCGACCTGAAGCCGGCGCGTGATACCCAGACCGTTGCCGGCATGATCATCGCCCTGCGGGTGATGAAGAACAAAAAGGGCGACAAGATGGGGTTCATCACCCTCGACGACCGCTCCGGACGGATCGAAGCGTCGCTGTTTGCCGATGCGTTCCATTCCGCGCAATCGCTGTTGCAGACCGATGCGATGGTGGTGGTCGAAGGTGAAGTCAGCAACGACGACTTCTCCGGTGGCCTGCGGTTGCGGGTCAAGCGGGTGATGAGCATGGAAGACGCGCGCACCAACCTGGCCGAGAGCCTGCGCCTGAAGTTGCATGCCAAGGACCTCAAAGGCGATCAGCTACGCTGGCTGGGTGAACTGTTGAAGCGCCACCGCGGTGCGTGCCCGATCACCATGGACTACACCAGTCCCGATGCGAAGGCCCTGCTGCAGTTCGGCGAAGGCTGGCGAATCGATCCGGCGGATGCGTTGATTCAAGCCCTGCGTGACCAGTTCGGGCGAGACAACGTCTTCCTCCAATACCGTTGACGGTGAGGTGGCATTACGCTTCCTTTATCGTGACCAAATTTTTTTAATCTCGACCTGAACGCGCCTCTCCCTTAAGGTAGGGCGCGAATAGACAACCGGCCGGCCCAAGCTCTCTTGGACGTCGACCCAAGACGGACGCCTATGAACCCGAATTTTCTAGATTTCGAACAGCCGATCGCCGACCTGCAAGCCAAGATCGAAGAGTTGCGCTTGGTCGGTAATGACAATTCGCTGAATATCGGCGATGAGATCTCCCGCCTGCAGGACAAAAGCAGCACGCTGACCGAAGACATCTTCGGCAAGCTGACCAGCTGGCAGATCGCGCGCCTGGCGCGTCATCCGAAACGTCCGTACACCCTGGACTACATCGAACACATCTTCACCGAGTTCGATGAGTTGCACGGCGACCGCCACTTCTCCGACGACGCTGCCATCGTGGGCGGTATCGCTCGTCTGGATGACCAGCCCGTAATGGTGATCGGTCACCAGAAAGGCCGTGAAGTTCGCGAGAAGGTTCGCCGCAACTTCGGTATGCCGCGTCCGGAAGGCTACCGCAAGGCCTGCCGCCTGATGGAAATGGCCGAACGCTTCAAAATGCCGATCCTGACCTTTATCGACACCCCGGGTGCCTACCCTGGCATCGACGCTGAAGAGCGTAACCAGAGCGAAGCGATTGCCTGGAACCTGCGCGTCATGGCTCGCCTGAAAACCCCGATCATCGCCACCGTGATCGGTGAAGGTGGTTCCGGCGGTGCGCTGGCGATCGGCGTTTGCGACCAGCTGAACATGCTGCAGTACTCGACCTACGCGGTGATCTCGCCGGAAGGTTGCGCTTCGATTCTGTGGAAAACCGCGGAGAAAGCACCGGACGCCGCTGAAGCCATGGGCATCACCGCCGAGCGCCTCAAAGGCCTGGGCATCGTGGACAAGGTGATCAGCGAGCCGCTGGGCGGCGCGCACCGTGATCCGGCCGCTGCGGCTGCCTCGATTCGTGCCGAGTTGAGCTCGCAACTGGCGATGCTCAAGAAGCTCGACCACAAGGCACTGCTGGACCGTCGTTACGAGCGTCTGATGAGCTACGGTCTCTGATCTGACCGGGCTACGATGCAAAACCCTGTGGGAGCGAGCCTGCTCGCGAAAGCTGTATAACAGCCAACAAATTTGTTGAATGTTAAATGGAATTCGCGAGCAGGCTCGCTCCCACATTGGTTCTATGTGAAGCGACCGATCTATGAATGCTTCGAAATTTGATCTGCCAGCCAGGCTTCTCCCGAATCTCGCTCCGTGGCGCAATGCCAAAACCTGGCGCATCGCCTTCTCCGGTGGCCTCGATTCCACTGTCCTGCTGCACCTTCTCGCACACCTCGCGAAAACCGAATCCCTGCCTGCGCTAAGCGCTATCCATGTGCATCACGGCCTTCAGGCTGCGGCAGACGCATGGCCGGAGCATTGCCGATCGGTGTGTGAGGGGCTGGGTGTGCCGCTGCAGGTCGTTCGGGTTCAGGTTCAATCCGGTGCCAGTCTTGAACGCGCGGCCCGGGATGCGCGTTATGCCGCGTTCACCGAAGTGACCCAGGCCAAAGAAGTACTGCTGACTGCCCAGCATCGTGACGATCAGGCAGAAACCCTGCTGTTTCGCCTGTTGCGTGGGGCGGGGGTGAGGGGGTTGTCGGGAATGCCGAGCCTGCGTCCGCTGGGTCGGGGGCATTTGCTGCGGCCACTGCTCGATATCACCCGTGCGGAGCTGGAGGCCTACGCGGCGGAGCATCAACTGAGCTGGATCGAGGATCCTTCCAACCAGGATCGACAGTTCTCGCGCAACTACCTGCGGCATCAGGTTTTCCCTGTGATGAGTGCACGTTGGCCCCAAGCGGTGGCGACCATGGCCCGCAGTGCTGCGCACATGAGCGAAGCGCAGGGATTGCTCGATGAGCTGGCACAAATTGATTTGAGCCAGGCGAGAACGACCAGCGAGTTCGATTGGCTGGGGTTGCCCTCGCTTGAATTGTCGTCCCTGGAAAAGCTTTCGCTCGCACGTCAACGCAATGCACTCAGCCACTGGCTCGAACCACTGACACGACTGCCGGACAGCGACCATTGGTCGGGTTGGGAAGATTTGCGTGATGCCACCGGCGATGCGCGGCCGATCTGGCGGCTGGCGGAGGGCGAATTGCATCGGGCGGGTGGACGGATCTGGTGGTTGTCCGGTAGCTGGTTGCGCGGTTTACCCCCGGTTCCCGCATGGCCCGCGCCCTCGCTGCCGTTGGCGTTGCCCGGCAATGGCGTGCTCACGCTCACCGGGCAAATCCCCGATGGTCCTTTGCAGATCCGCTATCGTGAAGGGGGAGAGGTGATGGAGTTGCCGGGTCGAGGGCATCGCGACTTGAAACGTTTGCTCAACGAACGCGGGGTGCCGCCGTTCGTGCGCGGCAGATTGCCGCTGTTGTTCAAGGGCGGGCAATTGCTGGCGGTGGCGAGCCTGCCCGGGCTGGATGGCAGTGCGGCGGGTGGCTGGAATTTGCATTGGCGGCCAATGGGCGAAGATCAAGGTTTGAGCTGAAAGGGGCTTTCCGGTAGACTACGCTCCCTTCTTGATACAACTTCTGTGGATTCGCCTGAATTGCAGGAGTTGCCGATTACCAAGCAGTCTTTGCTGGGCGATTCCAAAAAATGTGTAGCGAGCAACGTACCGGTGTTTCATCTTCCGGTCTGTCCCAACGCGGCGGTTTTTTTGAAAGGTGCACTGTGATTAATGCAGGTGATCGGGGGCTTCGGCCTTCCTTCGCTTTCCCCGGCGGCTCGGACCGCTTTAACGCAGACTTCTAGGGTTTTTCATGACGCGCTACATATTCGTCACGGGCGGTGTTGTTTCTTCATTGGGGAAAGGCATTGCATCGGCATCATTGGCGGCCATCCTGGAGGCGCGGGGACTTAAGGTCACCATGCTGAAGCTGGATCCGTACATCAACGTCGACCCGGGCACCATGAGCCCGTTCCAGCACGGTGAAGTGTTCGTCACCCACGACGGCGCCGAGACCGACCTGGACCTGGGCCACTACGAGCGGTTCATCCGCACGACCATGACCCAGAACAACAACTTCACCACCGGCCGTGTCTACGAGCACGTGCTGCGCAAAGAGCGCCGTGGCGATTACCTGGGCGCCACCATTCAGGTGATCCCGCACATCACCGACGAAATCAAGCGCCGCATCATCAAGGGCGCCGGCGATGCCGACGTGGCCATGGTCGAGATCGGTGGCACCGTGGGTGACATCGAGTCGCAGCCGTTCCTCGAAGCCATCCGTCAACTGCGTTTCGAAGTCGGTGCCAAGCGCGCGATGCTGATGCACCTGACGCTGGTGCCGTACATCGCCACCGCCGGCGAAACCAAAACCAAGCCAACCCAGCACTCGGTCAAGGAGCTGCGCTCCATCGGCCTGCAACCTGACGTGCTGGTGTGCCGCTCCGATCACCCGATCGACATTTCTTCGCGTCGCAAGATCGCGCAATTCACCAACGTTGAAGAGCGTGCGGTCATAGGCCTGGAAGACGCCGACACCATCTACAAGATCCCGGGCATCCTGCACGCCCAGGGTCTGGACGATTTCGTCGTCGAGCGTTTCGGCCTGCAATGTGGTGGTGCCGATCTGTCCGAATGGGAAAAGGTCGTCGATGCCAAGCTCAACCCTGAGCACGAAGTCACCATCGCCATGGTCGGCAAGTACATGGAACTGCTGGACGCCTACAAGTCGCTGATCGAAGCGATGAGTCACGCCGGCATCAGCAACCGCACCAAGGTCAACCTGCGCTATATCGATTCCGAAGACATCGAGAACCAGGGCACCGCGCTGCTGGAAGGCGTCGACGCGATCCTGGTTCCTGGCGGCTTCGGTCTGCGTGGCGTGGAAGGCAAGATCACCGCCGTTCAATACGCTCGCGAAAACAAGGTTCCATACCTGGGTATCTGCCTGGGCATGCAAGTGGCCGTGATCGAGTTCGCTCGTAACGTCATGGGCTGGAAAGACGCCAACTCCACCGAGTTCGATCGTGCAAGCGGTCACCCGGTCGTGGGTCTGATCACCGAGTGGGAAGATGCCACCGGTGCCGTCGAAATCCGTACCGAAGCGTCCGACCTGGGCGGCACCATGCGCCTTGGCGCTCAGGAATGCCTGCTCGAAGCCGGCTCCAAGGTGCACGATTGCTACGGCAAGGACGTCATTGTCGAGCGTCACCGCCATCGCTACGAAGTGAACAACAACCTGCTGCCGCAAATCATGGAGGCCGGCCTGAAAATCTCCGGCCGTTCCGGTGATGGCGCGCTGGTCGAAGTGGTAGAAGCGCAGGATCACCCTTGGTTCGTGGCTTGCCAGTTCCACCCGGAGTTCACCTCGACGCCACGCGACGGTCACCCGTTGTTCAGCGGTTTCGTTAAAGCAGCTTTGGCTCAACACCAGAAGAAGGCTTGAACCTTATGGCGCAGAAGATCATCCGTGTAGGCGATATCGAGATTGCCAACGACAAGCCAATGGTGCTGTTCGGTGGCATGAACGTGCTGGAAAGCCGCGACATGGCGATGCAGGTCTGCGAAGAGTACGTGAAGGTTACCCAGAAACTGGGTATCCCTTACGTGTTCAAGGCCAGTTTCGACAAGGCCAACCGCTCCTCCGTGACCTCTTACCGAGGCCCTGGCCTGGAAGAGGGCATGCGGATTTTCCAGGACATCAAGCAAGCTTTCGGCGTGCCGATCATCACCGACGTTCACGAGCCTGACCAGGCTGCGGTCGTCGCTGAAGTCTGCGACATCATTCAGCTGCCGGCCTTCCTGTCGCGCCAGACCGACCTGGTGGTCGCGATGGCAAAGACCGGTGCGGTGATCAACATCAAGAAAGCCCAGTTCCTCGCGCCTCAGGAAATGAAACACATCCTGAACAAGTGTGTGGAAGCGGGTAACGATCAGTTGATCCTCTGCGAGCGTGGTTCGAGCTTCGGCTATAACAACCTGGTCGTCGACATGCTCGGTTTCGGGATCATGAAGCAGTTCGAATACCCGGTGTTCTTCGACGTGACCCACGCCCTGCAAATGCCGGGCGGTCGCGCTGATTCCGCTGGCGGTCGTCGCGCCCAGGTCCTCGATCTGGCGAAAGCCGGCATGAGCCAGTCCCTGGCCGGCCTGTTCCTCGAGGCCCATCCGGACCCGGACAACGCCAAATGCGACGGCCCTTGCGCCTTGCGTCTGGACAAACTGGAGCCATTCCTGGCCCAGCTCAAAGCTCTGGACGAACTGGTGAAGAGTTTTCCGACGGTAGAAACCGCGTAATCCTCATTTCTCCGGTAAAGTACCGCACGATTAAACGCTCAGGCCCTCGGGCTTGAGCCTTATCGTCCGCAAGTCTGCCCGCTGCAACTCACTTGCCGGCGATACAAGATTTCCTCTAGCTGCGTCGTTTTCGTCAACTTTGGAGTGTTTACAACAATGGCTAAAATCGTCGACATCAAAGGTCGTGAAGTTCTCGACTCCCGTGGCAATCCCACCGTGGAAGCGGACGTGCTTCTCGATAACGGCATCATCGGCAGTGCCTGCGCGCCGTCCGGTGCTTCCACTGGCTCGCGTGAAGCGCTCGAGCTGCGTGATGGCGACAAGAGCCGTTACCTGGGCAAGGGTGTACTCAAAGCCGTTGCCAACATCAACGGTCCGATCCGCGACCTGTTGAAAGGTACAGATCCAAGCGACCAGAAAGCGCTCGATCTGGCGATGATCAAGCTGGACGGTACTGAAAACAAAGGTTCCCTGGGCGCCAACGCCATCCTCGCCGTTTCCCTGGCCGCGGCCAAGGCAGCAGCACAGGACCAGGACCTGCCGCTGTACGCGCACATCGCCAACTTGAACGGTACCCCGGGTGTTTACTCGATGCCGGTTCCGATGATGAACATCATCAACGGTGGCGAGCACGCCGATAACAACGTCGACATCCAGGAGTTCATGGTTCAGCCGGTTGGCGCCAAGTCTTTCTCGGAAGGCCTGCGCATGGGCACCGAGATTTTCCATCACCTCAAAGCCGTACTGAAGGCCCGTGGCCTGAGCACTGCCGTGGGGGACGAAGGCGGTTTCGCGCCAAACCTGGCGTCCAACGAAGATGCACTGAAAGTGATCTCCGAAGCCGTGGCCAACGCCGGTTACAAGCTGGGCACCGACGTGACCCTGGCCCTGGACTGCGCAGCCAGCGAATTCTACGAAGACGGCAAGTACAACCTGTCCGGCGAAGGTCAGGTGTTCACCGCTGAAGGTTTCGCCGATTACCTCAAGGGCCTGACCGAGCGTTACCCGATCATCTCCATCGAAGATGGTCTGGACGAATCCGACTGGGCTGGCTGGAAAATCCTCACCGACAAGATCGGCGAGAAGACCCAACTGGTAGGCGACGACCTGTTCGTAACCAACACCAAGATCCTGAAAGAAGGCATCGACAAAAAGATCGCCAACTCGATCCTGATCAAGTTCAACCAGATCGGCACCCTGACCGAAACCCTGGAAGCCATCCAGATGGCCAAGGCCGCCGGTTACACCGCCGTGATCTCGCACCGCTCCGGCGAAACCGAAGATTCGACCATTGCCGACCTGGCTGTGGGCACCTCGGCTGGCCAGATCAAGACCGGTTCGCTGTGCCGCTCCGACCGCGTTTCCAAGTACAACCAACTGCTGCGTATCGAAGAGCAGTTGAACGGCAAAGCCAAGTACAACGGCCGTGGTGAATTCCGCGGCTAATGGAAAAAGACACCGGATTGTGTCGGAAAAATCGCAGCAGCGACGTTTTTGCCACTAATCTGATGCCTTATCAGCACAAGCCTGGTTCTTCCAGGCTTCGTGCTATCAGTAGCTTCATGTTTTGGTATGGCTGTCTTTTTTCACTGGATACCTGATATTCGATGCGCAGTCCCAATTGGTTGTTCCTCGTCTTGCTCCTGCTGCTGGCTGGCCTGCAGTACCGCCTGTGGGTGGGCAATGGCAGTCTGGCGCAAGTGGCCGAGCTGACTCAGCAGATCGCGGATCAGCAGGCTGAGAACCAGACATTGCTGGAGCGCAATCGGGTGATGGACGCTGAAGTCAGTGAGTTGAAAAAGGGCATGGAGACCGTTGAAGAGCGGGCTCGCCATGAGTTGGGCATGGTCAAGGACGGTGAAACCCTTTACCAGTTGGCCCAATGAACCTCGATCTGCCGGCCTTCTGGGCCGTGATTCCTGCCGCGGGCATCGGAGCCCGAATGGCCGCGGACCGTCCCAAGCAGTACTTGCAACTGGGCGGGCGCACTATTCTCGAACACAGCCTTGGCTGTTTCCTTGATCATCCTTGCCTCAAGGGCGTGGTGGTCAGTCTTGCTGTTGATGATCCTTACTGGCCGAACCTGGCCTGTGCCAGCGATCCACGGATTACCCGGGTCGACGGCGGTGCCGAGCGTTCCGGGTCGGTACTCAACGCATTGCTGCATCTGCATGCACAAGGTGCCGGCGATGAAGATTGGGTATTGGTACACGATGCCGCGCGACCGAACCTCGGTCGCGACGATCTGGATAATTTGCTGGCTGAACTGGCGGACGATCCGGTGGGCGGGCTGCTGGCGGTCCCTGCACGGGATACGCTCAAACGGGTCGACAAACGCGGTCGTGTCGTCGAAACCGTCGACCGCAGTGTGATCTGGCAAGCCTATACGCCACAGATGTTTCGCCTCGGCGCCTTGCATCGGGCACTGGCGGACAGTCTGGTGGCGGATGCAGTCATTACTGATGAAGCATCGGCCATGGAATGGGCGGGTATGGCTCCACGCTTGATTGAAGGTCGAGCAGACAACCTAAAGGTCACTCGCCCAGAAGATCTTGAATGGTTGCGTCAGCGTTGGACTAATCGCCGCTAACTGCAGTGGTGTCTGTCAGATTGCATTCGCGAGCAGGCTCGCTTCCACATTCGACCGCAGTCCAATGTGGGAGCGAGCCCGCTCGCGAAGGCGCTGGACCAGACAGCCGACATTTTGCGAATACACCGGCAAACTTCTAACACCGGTACTCCGGCCGCTCAGCCAACCCCTCCTTCAGATAATCCACCAGTTTGCGCACCTTCGGCGACAAATGCCGTTGCTGTGGATACAGCGCCCAAACGGCCGTATTCGGCGGTTGATGCGCTTCGAGCAGCGAAATCAGCGCGCCGCTTTTCAGATGTTCCAGCACGTAATAGTCCGGCAATTGGCATAGCCCGACACCCTGCAGCGCTGCGTCCAGCACCGCTTGCCCGCTGTTGCAGCGCCAGTTTCCCTGGACCCGTTGCGAAAATTCCCGCCCGTTCTGTTCCAGTTGCCACAGATCCGAACTGCCGATAAGGCAGTTATGACGGCTCAATTCCGACAAGCTGTGTGGGCGCCCATAACGTTCCAAGTAGGACGGTGATGCGCACAGGAACATGCGTCGGGGTGCCAGGCGGGTAGCAACCAGTCGCGAATCCTGCAAACGCCCCAGACGGATCGCCAGGTCAAGGCCTTCATGCACCAGGTCGAGTTGGCGATTGCTCAGTTCAATGTCGATCCGCAGTTGTGGATAAAGCCCCATGAAACGCGTCACCAGTGGCACGATGAAGCGTTCGCCATAGGCAACGGCACAGGTCATGCGCAGCATGCCCTTGGGTTCGCTGGTCAGGTCGCCCACTGCTCGTAGCGCTTCTTCGCGGCCATCCTGCAAGCGTTGGCAATGTTGCAGGAAAGTTTGCCCGGCCTCGGTCAGGGTGACCCGGCGGGTACTGCGATAAAGCAGGCGGGTTTGCAGGCGCTCTTCGAGGCGTACAATTTGTCGACTGATGTGCGAGGAAGAAACCCCCAGGCGCTCGGCTGCCGCCGTGAACTGACTGCATTCGGCGACGGCCACGAATTCGTCGATACCTTCCCAGCGGTTTTCCGACATCTAGGATTATCCCTGTGTAGCAATAATGTTTTGCTTTTGTCCGGATTATTCACCGTAAGGGGCTGTATTACACTCCTTGTCTCGATTTTATTCACTGGAGAATTACCATGATCAAGTCACGCGCCGCCGTTGCCTTCGAGGCCAAGAAACCTCTGGAGATCGTTGAAGTCGATGTCGCCATGCCCAAGGCCGGTGAAGTGTTGCTGCGCGTGGTGGCCTCCGGTGTCTGCCATACCGATGCCTACACCCTGTCCGGCGCTGACCCGGAAGGCATCTTCCCGTCGATCCTCGGTCACGAAGGTGGTGCGATTGTCGAGGCGATCGGCGAGGGTGTGACGTCCGTCGCGGTGGGCGACCACGTGATTCCGCTGTATACCCCGGAATGCCGTCAGTGCAAATTCTGCCTGTCGGGCAAAACCAACCTGTGCCAGGCCATTCGCGCGACCCAAGGCAAGGGTTTGATGCCGGACGGCACTTCGCGTTTTTCCTACAAGGGCGAAACGATTTTCCACTACATGGGTACTTCGACATTCTCCGAGTACACCGTGCTGCCAGAAATTTCCGTGGCCAAAATTGCCAAGGAAGCACCACTGGAAAAAGTCTGTCTGCTGGGCTGCGGTGTCACCACCGGCATCGGTGCCGTACTCAACACTGCCAAGGTGAAACCCGGTGATACCGTGGCCATTTTCGGCCTCGGCGGTATCGGTCTGTCGGCAGTCATTGGCGCCGTCAAAGCCAAGGCTGCACGTATCATTGCGATCGACATTAACCCGGCCAAATTCGAGATTGCCAGGCAGCTGGGTGCAACCGATTGCGTAAACCCGAAAGACTTCGACCGTCCGATCCAGGAAGTCATCGTCGACATGACCGATGGCGGCGTCGACTTTTCCTTCGAGTGCATCGGCAACGTTCAGTTGATGCGTGCCGCGCTTGAGTGCTGCCACAAGGGTTGGGGCGAGTCGGTGATCATCGGAGTGGCCGGCGCCGGCCAGGAAATTTCTACCCGTCCGTTCCAGTTGGTCACCGGTCGCGTCTGGCGCGGTTCGGCGTTCGGTGGCGTGCGCGGCCGTACCGAGTTGCCAAGCTACGTGGAAATGGCTGAAACCGGCGAAATCCCGCTGGATACGTTCATCACCCACACCATGGGCCTGGAAGATATCAACAAGGCGTTCGACCTGATGCATGAAGGAAAGAGCATCCGATCCGTCATTCATTTCTAAGAGCAGCGACAAGCTGCAAGCTACAAGCCGCAAGAGCGTGCGCTTCTGCCTCCTCTTGCAGCTTGAAGCTTAAGGCTTGAAGCTGGGAGCATTCCCATGAGTTTGGAAAATATCTCCTGCCAGAAAAGCTTTGGCGGTTGGCACAAGCGTTATCGCCATCGCTCGGAAGTACTCGGCTGTGACATGGTGTTTGCGGTGTACCTGCCGCCGCAAGCGGAGCAGGGTGGCAAGCTGCCGGTGCTGTACTGGTTGTCCGGCCTGACCTGCACTGATGAAAACTTCATGCAGAAGGCCGGCGCGATGCGCATGGCCGCCGAACTGGGGCTGATCATCGTCGCGCCGGACACCAGTCCGCGCGGTGCCGATGTGCCGGGTGATCCGGACGGTGCCTGGGACTTCGGCCTCGGCGCCGGGTTTTACCTGAATGCCACTCAGGAACCCTGGTCGCGCCATTATCGGATGCATGACTATGTCGTGCAGGAATTGCCGGCATTGGTCGAAGCCCATTTCCCGGCATCGGACAAACGCGGCATCAGCGGCCATTCCATGGGAGGCCATGGTGCGTTGGTCTGTGCCTTGCGCAATCCGGGGCGTTATCTGTCGGTGTCGGCGTTCTCGCCGATCAACAATCCGATGGACTGCCCCTGGGGACAAAAAGCCTTTTCCCGGTATTTGGGCGAGGACCGCTCGAAGTGGCGTGAATGGGATGCCTGTGCGTTGATCGCCGAGGCGGACGAGAAGCTGCCGCTACTGGTCGATCAGGGAGATCGCGATGATTTCCTTGCCACCCAGCTCAAGCCTGAAGCCTTGCAGCAGGCGACCAAACAGGCGGGGCATCCACTGACGTTGCGCCTGCAGCCTGGCTATGACCACAGCTATTTCTTCATCGCCAGTTTCATCGAAGATCACTTGCGGCATCACGCGCATGCTTTGGTGTGAGACAGGACACTAGCTGACCAATAGCAGGTAGAATCACGCCCTGACAAAAATCGGGGCGTTTTTTTATGCGTATTGGCCACGGCTATGATGTGCACCGTTTCGCTGAAGGCGATTTCATTACTCTGGGCGGCGTGCGTATTGCACACGGCTTCGGGCTGCTCGCTCACTCCGACGGTGACGTCCTGCTGCACGCCTTGAGCGATGCCTTGCTCGGCGCTGCCGCGCTGGGTGATATCGGCAAGCACTTCCCGGACACCGACCCGCAATTCAAGGGCGCCGACAGCCGTGTGCTGTTGCGTCATGTCGTCGCACTGATCCACGCCAAGGGCTGGAAGGTCGGCAACGTCGATAACACCATCGTCGCCCAGGCGCCGAAAATGGCCCCGCATATCGAATCGATGCGTGCGCTGATTGCCGCGGATCTTCAAGTTGAGTTGGATCAAGTGAACGTAAAAGCTACCACCACCGAAAAGCTCGGCTTTGTCGGGCGCGAAGAAGGTATTGCCGTGCACTCCGTTGCCTTGTTGCTGCGCGCATGAACGAAGCGCAATTGCTCGGCCCGCGGGCCTATGGTGACGCCCTCGGCACTGCGGTATTGAAAGCCATTGCGGAAGATTTCCAGGTCGACGAAGTCCTGGATATTCCTTTGAGCGGCGACGGCGAACACCTGTGGGTCTGGGTGGAAAAACGTGGTCTGAATACCGAAGAAGCGGCACGGCGGATTGCCAAGGCCGCTGGCGTCCCGCTGCGCACCGTCAGTTATGCCGGGCTCAAGGATCGTCAGGCGCTGACACGTCAGTGGTTCAGCGTGCAGCTGCCGGGTAAGGCTGATCCGGACCTGTCGGCGGCAGAAAACGACACACTGAAAATCCTCAAGACCAGCCGGCACAAGCGCAAGCTGCAACGCGGTGCGCATTCAGCCAATGGCTTCACCTTGCGCCTGACGCAGTTCTGCGGCGACAAGGCGGCCATCGAAGAACGCCTGCAACTGATCGCCAAACAAGGCATCCCCAACTATTTCGGCGCCCAGCGCTTCGGGCATGACGGCGGCAACGTGGTCGACGCCCGTGCCTGGGCTGCGCGCAAGGCCTTGCCGGAGCAGCGCAACGTTCGTTCACGCCTGCTTTCGACCGCTCGCAGTTTTCTGTTCAATCAGGTACTGGCCGCACGTGTCGCCGATGGCAGCTGGCAACGCGCCCAGGTCGGTGATCTGCTGGCGTTCACCGATAGCCGCAGCTTCTTTTCGGCCGGCGAAGCCGAGTGCAGCGACCCGCGCCTGGCGATTCTCGATCTGCACCCGACGGGTCCGCAGTGGGGCGAAGGTGACTCGCCGGCCACGGGCGCTGTCCATGAGTTGGAGCAGGCAATCGCCGCGCGCGAAGCGGACCTTCGCGATTGGTTGATTAACGCCGGTATGAGCCACGAACGTCGCATCCTGCGGCTGCCCATTGCCGGGTTGACGTGGCATTATCCCGAGCCTGACATTCTGCAACTGGAATTCGTCCTGCCGGCCGGATGCTTCGCTACCGTATTGGTGCGCGAGCTTGTTGATCTGGTGCCGGTGGGGCAGACGGACAGCCCATGCGTATTCTGATTTCTAACGACGATGGGGTAACCGCACCCGGTCTCGCCGCGCTTTATGCTGCGCTGGCGGATTACACCGAATGCGTGGTTATCGCCCCGGACCAGGACAAAAGCGGCGCCAGCAGTTCGCTGACGCTCGACCGTCCGTTGCACCCGCAGACGCTGGCCAATGGCTTTATCAGCGTCAACGGCACCCCGACCGATTGTGTGCACCTGGGCCTCAACGGCCTGCTGGAACGCGAGGCGGACATGGTGGTTTCCGGGATCAACCTGGGCGCCAACCTGGGGGACGATGTCCTGTATTCCGGAACCGTGGCGGCGGCGCTTGAAGGACGCTTCCTGACGCGTCCCGCATTTGCCTTTTCGTTGGTCTCGCGGCAGGTCGATAACCTTCCCACGGCTGCTTACTTTGCGCGCAAACTGGTCGAGGCCCATGCGGATCTCGAACTGCCACCGCGTACGGTACTGAACGTGAACATTCCCAATTTGCCGCTGGAACACATCCGTGGGATCCAGTTGACTCGCCTGGGTCATCGCGCCCGCGCAGCCGCACCGATGAAAGTGGTCGATCCGCGTGGCAAGTCCGGATACTGGATTGCCGCCGCGGGGGACGCTGAAGACGGCGGCCCGGGGACCGATTTCCACGCGGTGATGCAGGGTTATGTTTCCATCACTCCACTGCAACTGGATCGCACCTTCAATGATGCCTTCAGAAGTCTCGATGGCTGGCTGGAGGGGCTGCGCTAATGTCTCGTGAACAAGACGATATGCTGCGTCGCGGCATCGGCATGACTTCGCAACGGACGCGCGAGCGCCTCATTCAGCGCTTATATGAAGAAGGGGTGTCCAACGCCAAGGTGCTGGAAGTCATCCGTCGTACACCACGTCACCTGTTCGTCGATGAAGCGCTGGCGCACCGTGCCTATGAGGACACGGCGCTGCCGATCGGACATAACCAGACCATCTCCCAGCCTTATATGGTGGCTCGCATGAGCGAGTTGCTGCTGGAGGCAGGGCCTCTGGATAAGGTGATGGAGATCGGGACAGGTTCGGGCTACCAGACCGCGGTCCTGTCGCAACTGGTTGAGCGAGTATTTTCCGTCGAGCGCATCAAGGTGTTGCAGGACCGGGCCAAGGAACGCCTGGTGGAGTTGAACCTGCGCAACGTGGTGTTTCGCTGGGGCGATGGTTGGGAGGGATGGCCGGCACTGGCACCGTACAACGGCATTATCGTGACGGCGGTCGCGACCGATGTACCTCAGGCGTTGCTCGATCAATTGGCACCCGGTGGGCGTCTGGTGATCCCGGTCGGGTCCGGTGAAGTACAACAATTGATGTTGATCATTCGCGAGGAACATGGGTTTTCCAGGCGTGTTCTGGGGTCGGTTCGTTTCGTCCCGCTGCTCAATGGGCCACTGGCCTGAGCATTTATTTCAACGCGCTGAATTCTCTTCGATGGCCTTTGTCTTACAGCGGCGTCGATTGGTTAAACGGGTTGTTTTGTCAGGCAGCAAACGTGTGCGCGATGCCATTTCGCTACATTAAGGGTAAAGAGTGCACGGCCCGTTATACTGGCGACATTTCATGCCGGAACGCGGTAAATCACATTTTCAGCCACCACAAAGGGAGCGGCGGGTGAGTCTCACAGTCATTGCGCAGCGTATGGGTAAAACGAGCTTTCAGCGCCTGGTGACTGGCCTTGTCATGAGCACCTTGCTGGTCGGTTGTTCCAGCAACAAATCCAGCGATGTTCGCGTCGTCGATCGCAACAATGCCGTCGCCCAGCGTCCGGCAGTGACGACGGGGCAGTACGTCGTGCGCCCCAAGGACACTTTGTTCTCGATCGCCTTTCGCTACGGTTGGGACTACAAGGCCCTCGCGGCACGCAACAACATTCCTGCGCCCTACACGATCCGTCCGGGCCAGACGATTCGCTTCGATGGCCGCAGTGGTTCAACGCCGACAGCGGTGGTCAGTTCGTCCAATTCCACGCCGTCGTCCTCAAGTAAAACCACGGTGTTCCGTCGCCCGGTCGACGGTGCCACTTCGACCACGCCGGTGGTTGTACCGTCCGTCGCCAACAAGCCGGCACCCGCTCCACTGCCTTCCCCGGGTCCGGCCCCGACCGGCTGGGGATGGCCATCTAATGGCATTTTGATTGGCAAATTCTCTTCAAACGGTAGTTTGAATAAAGGAATTGATATCGCCGGAGATTTGGGACAGCCTGTTTTAGCTGCGTCTGATGGGACGGTGGTATACGCCGGGAGTGGCTTAAGGGGCTACGGCGAATTAGTCATCATCAAACACAGTGAAACCTACGTCAGTGCCTACGGACATAACCGCAGGCTGTTGGTTCGGGAGGGGCAGCAGGTCAAGGTCGGACAGACAATTGCCGAAATGGGGTCAACGGGTACGGACCGGGTGAAACTGCATTTTGAGATTCGCCGCCAAGGTAAACCTGTAGATCCGCTGCAATTCCTGCCACGTCGTTGATTGCTACCAGCCTGTTCCGTCACGTAGAGGGGACAGGCTCCAGCGTTGCCAAGGATAAAGGCGCCGCTCGAGCTTGAGGTCGAACTCACCAAAGGACTATAACAATGGCTCTCAGTAAAGAAGTGCCGGAGTTTGACATCGACGATGAGGTTCTCCTGATGGAGACCGGCATCGATTCGGATTCGATGTCGAATGATGAAGGGGCGGCTCCACCTTCCGTTCGTGCCAAATCCAGACACTCCGCTTCGTTAAAGCAACACAAGTACATTGACTACACGCGGGCACTCGATGCCACGCAGCTGTACCTCAATGAAATCGGCTTTTCCCCTCTATTGTCCCCCGAAGAAGAAGTTCATTTTGCGCGCCTGTCGCAAAGTGGTGATCCGGCCGGGCGCAAACGCATGATTGAAAGTAACCTGCGACTGGTGGTGAAAATCGCCCGGCGTTACGTCAATCGTGGCTTGTCGCTGCTCGATCTGATCGAAGAGGGCAACCTCGGCTTGATCCGGGCGGTGGAGAAGTTCGACCCCGAGCGCGGATTCCGCTTTTCGACCTACGCAACCTGGTGGATTCGTCAGACCATCGAGCGCGCGATCATGAATCAGACCCGGACCATCCGGTTGCCGATCCATGTGGTCAAGGAGCTCAACGTGTACCTGCGGGCCGCGCGGGAGTTGACGCAAAAACTCGACCATGAACCCTCACCCGAAGAAATAGCCAACCTGCTGGAAAAACCGGTGGGAGAGGTCAAGCGCATGCTGGGCCTGAACGAGCGGGTTTCTTCGGTCGATGTCTCGCTAGGTCCGGATTCGGATAAAACCCTGCTGGACACCCTTACCGACGATCGCCCTACCGATCCATGCGAACTGTTGCAGGATGACGACCTGTCCCAGAGCATCGATCAGTGGCTCTCGGAGTTGACCGACAAGCAACGTGAGGTGGTTGTACGGCGCTTCGGTCTGCGCGGCCATGAGAGCAGTACCCTCGAAGACGTAGGCCTGGAAATCGGCCTGACCCGGGAACGGGTCAGACAGATTCAGGTTGAAGGCCTGAAGCGTCTTCGGGAGATCCTGGAGAAAAACGGTCTGTCGAGCGAGTCGTTGTTTCAGTAACAGGCTCGTGTAACACGCAACAAAAAGCCCCGACTTGTTCGGGGCTTTTTGTTGTCTGGAGGCCGGCTCACGCTCGCCTGTTTCATTACCTCGGGTTTGTTGTCTTGCGTTGTAAGTCTTCGCTTACTCTTTCGTAAGTGTTCGTTATTTTTACACAGTGGCAGTCCGCCATATTTCGCCTGCAGCGGTTTTATCTGACTGATTCATAGGCTTATTTTAGTTGGTTAACAGCATATGACAGCTAATTACAGCGTCCGGAGCCGATTGCTCTTGGCTACGAACCCTCTAGTATTCGGGTTGTGTCAACGGACAGACACGCCCTTCAAGGACGAGGGGAAAGGACATCGCAGGAAGCGATTCATCAGGACGATGAAAAGGAATACAGGGAATAGGGAAAAAATGTGGGCGGGTCAAACCGCCCCTTTTTTTTGCCCGTAGGAAAACAAAAAGGCCCTTGTGGGGCCTTTTTCGGGAACGCGTGGGTAATCAGCGTTCGAGGTGTTCGATCTTGCCAGGCTTGCCATCCCATTCTGCGGAATCAGGCAATGGATCCTTGCGCTCGGTGATGTTCGGCCAGACCTCGGCCAACTCCAGGTTCAGCGCAATGAAGTTTTCCATGCCGGCAGGGACTTCATCTTCGGAGAAGATAGCCACGGCAGGGCATTCAGGTTCGCACAATGCGCAGTCGATGCACTCATCCGGGTGAATCACCAGGAAGTTCGGGCCTTCGTAAAAGCAGTCCACCGGACAGACTTCTACGCAGTCGGTGTACTTGCACTTGATGCAGTTGTCGGTGACGACGAAGGTCATTTCTAATTTTCTCCTCAGGCGCGGCTTGCTGCGCCCCTTCACGTAGGGGTCGCAAGGTTCGGGAGCGATAGTCTGCAGGCCAGGCTAAAAGCCTGCAGCATCCCAAACCGCGCGAGATTCTAACAGCTTGCAAGCCTATGCGTTAGATCCGTGTCTTTAGTGTATAGAGCATTTCGAGCGCACGACGCGGCGTCATGTCGTCCAGATCCAGCTTGGCCAGTTCATCCAGTACCGGATGTGGCAGGCTGGCAAACATATCGCTTTGCTGCGGCACGACCGGTTTGCCTTTGACAGGTTTGGGCGCTTCATGGGGCAGGGCGGTGTCTTCCAGTCGGCTCAAATGCTCACGGGCGCGCACGATCACTTCACTTGGCACGCCGGCCAGTTGCGCCACCGCCAGGCCGTAGCTCTGGCTGGCAGGCCCCGGCAGTACATGGTGCAGGAACACGATACGCTCGTTGTGCTCGGTGGCATTGAGGTGCACGTTGGCCACCAGCGGTTGGGCTTCCGGCAGGACCGTCAGCTCGAAGTAGTGGGTGGCGAACAGGGTGTAGGCTCGCAAGTGCGCCAGTCGCTCCGCCGCCGCCCAAGCCAGGGACAAACCGTCGAAAGTACTGGTGCCGCGTCCGACCTCGTCCATCAGCACCAGGCTGCGCTCGGTGGCGTTGTGCAAGATGTTGGCTGTTTCGCTCATTTCGACCATGAAGGTCGAGCGCCCGCCTGCCAGGTCATCGCTGGAGCCGATCCGGGTGAAGATGCGGTCGACCAGGGACAATTCACAGCTGGCCGCCGGGACGAAGCTGCCGATATGCGCCAGTAGCACGATCAACGCGGTCTGACGCATGTAGGTGGATTTACCGCCCATGTTCGGACCGGTGATGACCAGCATGCGTGTGTTGTCATCGAGGCTCAGGTCGTTGGCCACGAACGGCGTGGTCAGTACTTGCTCAACCACGGGGTGGCGGCCCTGGCTGATACGCATGCACGGCTCGCTGACGAAGCGCGGGCAGTTCAAGTCGAGGTTCAGCGCGCGCTCGGCCAGGTTGCTGAGCACGTCCAGCTCGGCCAATGCCCCCGCGGTGTCCTGCAGCGGCGGCAGTTGTGCGATCAGGTCTTCGAGCAGCGCTTCGTAAAGCATCTTCTCCCGGGCCAGGGCGCGGCTCTTGGCCGACAGCGCCTTGTCTTCGAAGGCCTTGAGTTCCGGCGTGATAAAACGCTCGGCGCCCTTGAGGGTCTGACGGCGGATGTAATCGGCGGGCGCTGATTCGGCTTGCTTGCTCGGCAACTCGATGAAGTAGCCGTGGATGCGGTTGTAGCCGACCTTCAGGTGTGACAGACCGGTGCGGGCCTTTTCCCGGGCTTCGAGGTCGATCAGGAACTGCCCGGCGTTTTCGCTGAGCGACTGCAACTCGTCGAGTTCGCTGTCGTAACCGGTCTTCAACACGCCGCCGTCGCGGATGACCGCCGGCGGGTTGTCGATGATGGCTTTTTCCAGCAGCGCAGCCAGTTCCGGGTAGGTGCTGGTGGTGGTCGCCAGTTGTTGCAGGTGCGGGGCTTCAAGCTCGGTCATCGCCACTTGCAGCTCAGGCAGGGCACCGAGGGCATCGCGAAGGCGGGCGAGATCCCGAGGGCGGGCGTTGCGCAGGCCGATCCGGGCGAGAATCCGCTCGATGTCGCCGATTTCCTTGAGTTGCGGTTGCAGCTTTTCGAAACGGTAGGCGTCGAGCAGGCAGGTGATCGACGTCTGGCGGGCCAGCAAAACCGTCAGGTCACGCAGAGGGCGGTTCAGCCAGCGTGTCAGCAATCGGCTGCCCATGGCGGTCTGGCAACGGTCGACCACCGATTGCAGGGTGTTGTCACGACCCCCGGCCAGGTTGGTATCCAGCTCCAGGTTGCGACGGCTCGCGCCGTCCAGCACCACGGTGTCGTCCAGGCGTTCATGGCGCAGGCTGCGCAAGTGCGGCAGGGCGGTGCGCTGGGTTTCTTTCGCGTAGGCCAGCAGGCAACCGGCGGCGCCGATGGCCAGGGTCAGGTTCTCGCAACCGAAACCTTTCAGGTCCTGGGTGGAAAATTGCTGGCACAGACTTTTCAGCGCCGAATCACGTTCGAAATCCCACGGCGCACGGCGACGGATCCCACGACGCTTCTCCGCCGGCAGATCCTTCGGCCAGTCATCCGGGATCAGCAATTCCACCGGATTGACCCGCTCCAGTTCCGCCAGCAGGTTTTCCCAGCCCTTGATTTCCAGCACGCTGAAGTTGCCGCTGGTGATGTCCAGCACCGCCAGGCCGAACAGGCGCTCATCACCCAGCACGGCTGCGATCAGGTTGTCGCGACGCTCATCCAGCAGCGCCTCGTCACTCACCGTTCCCGGCGTGATGATCCGCACCACCTGACGCTCCACCGGCCCTTTACTGGTCGCCGGATCGCCAACCTGCTCACAGATCACCACCGATTCGCCGAGCTTCACCAGTTTCGCCAGATAACCTTCGGCGGCGTGGTAAGGAATCCCGCACATCGGAATCGCCTGACCGGCCGATTGCCCACGGGCGGTCAGGGTAATGTCCAGCAACTTGGCGGCCTTCTTCGCGTCCTCATAGAAGATCTCGTAGAAGTCGCCCATGCGATAGAACATCAACTGATCTGGGTGCTGGTTCTTCAGGCGCCAGTACTGCTGCATCATTGGCGTGTGGGAGGACAGGTCGGAAATTGCTTTATTCATCAGTGGTTTGGCGCGATTCGGTCAGAGGTGTGGGGCAAAATTGGGGCGTTTTGCCTTGAATAATGGCTGAGAGCGAGGGCGTCGACCTAGTGGCACGCCGAGGTGACGCAGAGCTTATCACGGTAGCTGTCCTGGGACCCTCATCAGGGTTGTTAGCCACTATCTATATAAGCCCAAACGCGGCATGATTGAAGCGATGAGTGCTCTAAAGCGGACCTTTCGGGAACTAAATTCAGTGATTGTCGTTAAGGATAGTAAGCAAATAAAGCGGGGGGCGGGTACGCCGACAGATCGCGTGCAGGTGAAAGCTCCTGAAATTTTATGCTTGTATCGTGAAGAGTATCACGATGAGACGCTCGCCTTTTTAGACGAGATCGACACTTGCGTATTTAACCGATTGCTGTACGTCGAGTTGGATTTTAGCGAAGTTGTGCATATTACAGCTGCCGCTGCATTAGTGTTGTTTGCGAAAATTACTCGTTGCCAATCTTGTCTCCCGCTCGGAGTTTTCCGTTTCCCTGATCGAATTATTTCAATTGTACCTCCGGCGTCAAAAGAGGCTAAAGCTAAGTTTGTTGCTACCGGGTTGTGGTCTGCCATAAAACCCGGAGGACAAAAAAAACTTGAGCGTCTTTGGGCTGACTGGGGTAATCCATATAAAACGGGTAATGATCCTTCTAGTCAGTTTGAGGATGTTATTGGGCATCTGAGACAGGGCTTTGGTGTTCTTCCTAAAAGAATTGTTGGTGCTATACAAGAATCTTATTTGAATATAGCGCATCACGCTTATGAGTCTTTTAAAGAAGATCCTGGCTTCAATGATTTTATGGTCGGCCGGTGGTGGCAGTACGCGAGCATAAGTAAAATCACTGGAAAGATGGTGATAATTATATACGATATGGGGGCTGGGATTCCGGCCACTATTCGGTCAATTCAGCGCGGCGTTAGCGATTGCTCTAGTATTCAGTATGCAATGAAACCTGGTGTAACAAGGTTTAATGTGCAAGGTCGTGGAAAAGGTTTTAGTGATATTAAGCGTCCAATTGACAGTAACGCCTCTGCTGAGTATCTACTTGTATATAGTGGGAAGGGAGAGGTGGTTTACAAGAGTGGGCAGATCTTGAAAGAATACACCCATGCTCATAGTATAGGTGGTACTCTTCTGGAGTGGGCTTTTACAGGGGAAGGATCATGAACATTGTCACAATAGATATGAAAAGTTTTTCTAGAGCACCTTTTGGTCGATATTCTGATGATGGAACCGGCAATGGTGAGGCATTCAGGAAAAAATTTCTCCTTCAGCCGTTCTCTGATCCAACAGTAGATAGAGTGGTCGTTAAGTTGGACTCTGTTACGCCTGGTTATGAATACGGTTCTTCTTTTTTGGAGGAGGCTTTTGGTGGATTGGTTCGTGTTGAAAAGTTGAATAGTGAAGAAGTTTTGCGAAAGCTTCAGGTTGAAACAAAAAATACGGACTATATCATGGAGATAAAGTCCTATATTTTAGAGGCGGATGTTTGATATGGCTTTGTTCATCAGCATAATTTCGCCTTTTTTGGTGGTGGGTGGATGGTTTTTTGTTTATCGGAATTCAAATCGAATCGCTACGCGGGCTGAGGCCTATGCATTGGTGGCGAAAGCAGTAGATAAGGTTTTAGGGATAGATAAGCGGTGTGTTGATTATTGGCTTGCTGATAAATCCACTCGTGAAAGTGACAAGGTATGGGTGGCTGGGACGCTGTCGGAAATACATGGCGTTAGGACTCTGCTGGAGCTGCTGGAGCGTTATCACGGTTTTACTGAAAAGGATATGCTGCTGATGAGGCTTAGAATGGCCTCAACATTGAACGCTGAAGCCATAGAAAGTCTTTCTGAGGATGCTGTTTTGTTGCAAAGAAATAAACAGACCGAGGCTTTAAACTATTCCTTGCATAATTTGTATGGGTACTATCGTAGCGCTCATGACTCAGTTGCTCGATGAGTTTGAGATGCTGCTGTAAATGCGTTCTAGTTCTTTTGGTGATTCGTCCTCCATCCACTTTGCATAGACGTCTACAAGCATGGTGAAGTCCTTATGCCCCATCTGCTTGGCAATGAAGGCCAAATTCCCCCGCGCTGTCAGGCACCGGCAGGCGTAGGTATGTCGGGTCTGGTATGGTCGCTGCGGCCGGATCGCCTTGCCACTGCTGATCTGCGGTTGTCAGTCCTCCTCGCCCAGGATTCAACCGCTGGCTGCTCAGTGTCAGCCGGTACCGGCGCCGGCGGCATGGTTCATGGAGGAACACGCGCCCAACTTGACCCAGCGCATGCTCAACGAATTATCGGCATCACCGATGCCGGCGACCAAGGATTGATCGCTTTAGCGGCCTGCCAGGCCTATGTCAAAACCGTTTCAACACCGAAGTGAAAAAGAGCGACCGGGTTGGATGCGTCAACATCCCATCCGGCCGCCGTCCCCGCAGACTGTCCCTGCAAGTCCAGCCAAGGCTCTTACTTCGTGCACGAAGCGCGGCGAGCCTAGAGCCTGTTTATATATACAGTAAAGGTCTTGCTCTCTATGTCCACACCTATCATCCCTTGGATGGGCGGCAAACGCCGCCTAGCCGACCGCCTCATTCCACTTTTTCCGCCACATGAATGCTACGTCGAAGTCTTTGCCGGCGGTGCCGCGCTTTGCTTCATGCGACCCCAGGCCGTGCCGGTTGAAGTAATCAATGACATCAACGGCGACCTGGTCACGCTATACCGCGTCGTGCAGAACCACCTCGAAGATTTCGTGCGCCAATTCAAATGGGCGCTCAGCTCACGCCAGGTGTTCGAATGGCAGAAGATGACCCGCCCCGAAACCCTTACCGACATCCAGCGCGCCGCCCGATTCTTCTACCTGCAGCACCATGCCTTCGCCGGCAAGGTCACCGCGCAGACGTTCGGTACCGCGACCACCGGCCCGGCCATCAACCTGCTGCGGATCGAGGAAAACCTCTCGGCCGCCTGGCAGCGCCTGTCCGGCACCTACGTCGAAAATCTCCCCTGGCTTGAATGCGCTGAACGTTACGACCGTGTCCACACCTTTCACTACATGGATCCGCCGTACTGGCAGACCGCGGGCTACGGTGTGGACTTCCCGTTCGAAAACTACGAACTGATAGCTGACTTCATGCGCCGTTGCAGAGGCAAGGTCATGATCAGCATCAACGATCATCCTGACATCCGTCGGGTATTCGCAGGCTTTCACTTCGAAGCGCTGGATATTCGCTATAGCAACACCAATCAGCGTCAAGGAAAGGCGCAAGTGAGCGGTGAACTGGTGATTATGAACTGGAAACCAGAGACTTTCGGAGGCCTATTTTAGTTAAAAGGATGGCCGCCGAAGTATAAATTCAAGATCAGGGTGATGAGATCGATAGTCTTGATGTATGCAATAACCCAAAGATCATGGTTCATGTTTTTTTCTCAAGAAAGTACATCGCCGCTGGGAGGGCGGTGCTTGGTTGTAGGTGTGTGAATCTGTTGCTAACAGTACGGCTAGATAAATAATTGCGTCAATAAAGAAATCAGGTTTTCTCTGAAATTATTTTTCAGACGCCCGTAGATGTTTCATCGGTATAGATGGCTTGTGGTGCCTGTAAGCCTTGTAAATAAAGGCTTTTGTGCTGGTTTTTTGACCTTGGGAAAGCGGCTGGGTGGTCCGGTTTTTTATAAACTCCAATCTTGGGAAGTGATAGTTTAGATAATCTTGGAAAACCCAAGGTGGAATCCAAAATTCGGAAATGAGTTTGGAAAACAATCGTGGAAACCTAAGGTGAAATCCAAAGTTAGGAAATGACTATGGAAAACAACCGTGGAAACATAAGGTGAAATCCAAAGTTAGGAAATGACTTTGGAAAGCAACCGTGGAAACCTAAGGTGAAACCCAAAGTTAGGAAAAGACTTTGGAAAGCAACCGTGGAAACCTAAGGTGAAACCCAAAATTAGGAAATGACTTTGGAAAGCAACCGTGGAAACCTAAACCGTCGTGTTCGGTCGGTACCTGCTCGGCAGGTGGGGCTGACCGACCGCAGTGGACAGGATTGGTAACTGATCTCTGTGTCGGATAGGTGGGGCTGCTTTTTCGGCTCTCCATCGTCCGCCCATCAGATTTTTCCTACAAAAAAATTAACCGAAAGACATTCTGAAAGTTAACTGTATATTCGTACAGTGTAGAAAGTCGTGCGTCATGAGCTTTTCAGTATTAGGGCCTATTGCTCAAGGGGGGCTGTTGGAAAGCGACGAGCTGTCGATCTGGGGTGTTATCACTGGCAGCGTGCGTAGCCATGTCTGGGTCGATGCCAGTTTTCGGTCTAATCGATTGCAACAGCTTTTATGCCAGTTGCGAGCGGGTGTTCCGTCCGGACTTAACCAAGGTGCCAATCGTAGTTCTCTCGAACAACGACGGTTGCGTCATCGCTCGCAGCTATGACGCGAAACCTTTCGTGAAAATGGGCGAGCCCTATTTCCAGATAAAGAACAAACTCGGCAGCATGGCATTGTCGCCTTCTCGTCAAACTATGCCCTCTACGGCGATATGAGCGAACGGGTAATGACGTTGATTGAGTCAATGGTGCCGGCGGTTGAGGTGTACAGCATCGATGAGGCTTTTGCCAACCTGACCGGTATTGAAGGGCTCGACGTACTCGGCCGACAGATTCGCAGCCAGGTGTTGCGATGCACTGGTATCCCCGTAGGCGTTGGCATTGCCCCCACCAAGACCTTGGCCAAATTGGCTAACCACACGGCTAAGCGGTTGCAAGCCCAGACCGGCGGTGTCGTGAATATTTGCGATCAAGTTAAACGCGACTGGGTCCTTCGCAACACCGATGTGGGTGAAGTGTGGGGCGTGGGTAGGCGCATGAAAACGCACTTTAACGGATTGGGCATCAAGTCAGCCATGGACCTGGCTAAGGCGGATGCTTGGTCATTGCGTAAGCACTTCAGCGTTGTGATCGAGAAGACGGCTCGGGAACTGGCCGGCACACCGTGTCTGGATCTTGATGAGCCAGACCCGCCGAAACAGGAGATATGTTGCAGCCGAATGTTCGGCATGAGGCTGAAGGAGCTTCAATCCATCAAAGAGGCTGTAGCTGCTTACATGATGCGCGCCTCGGAAAAGCTCAGAGCTCAAAATTCTCTGTGTAAGAAAATCAGGGTCAGTATCCGCACCGGCATGTTCAATCCAGAGGAATCCAAATACGCCAACGGTGTAGTGGTAGACCTACCATATCCAACAGATGATGTGCGTCTACTGACTAGGGCGGCCGTCGACGCCCTTGATCGAGTTTTCCGACCCGGATTCGCCTACAGCAAAGCGGAGGTGCTGCTCCTGAATCTCTGCCAGCCAGGCGAGTACACGGATGATCTATTCGCCACATCGCAACCAGCTTCAGCCAGCAAGGTGATGGCAGTGCTGGATCAGATCAAAGACCGTTGGAGCAGAGGCACACTCCGTGCAGCTAGCGTACCAAGCCATCCGGAATGGGCCATGCGGCGCGAAATGATGGGCCAGAGTTTCACTACTAATATCAATCAATTATGGATGGTGCACTGCAAGTAGTATTTTTCAGTGCACAATTTCGCAACTTAACTCTCATCCTTGTCAACACCGTACTGATATTTGCGAAGGGCCAAATTTTGATCAGTGCGCTGCCGCTCTAGTGCGATTAGACTCTGCAATCTTCCTATAAGCCATTCTGCAAATATTCGAACACGCTCGTCGCCGTCATTAACCCAGCTAGATAGTTTTAGTACCTTGCTCTCATAAGCCTCAACCAGACCGTACTCGCCCCGCACGATACCAGTGGACTCAAATGCTGCTGCAACTTCATTCCAAGTTCTAGAGCGTTCCGGCACTGTTTTAATAATTGCCTTGCAGATATTTTGAATTTTAGGCGAGCCGTCGTATGTGCGCAGAATACCGAGGACGAACTCAATATCAAGTTCGTCTCCGCTCTCGATGTACTTGAGCAGCAGAGTTTCGAGCGGGTCATTAAACTCAGGGAATGCCGAATTGATGATTCGTGCTCCGCGGTAGCTGAACATGGTGCTGGATTCCGCGTCGAAGTCACGTCGCAGGGCTGCTAGTAACGCCTCAGGAACCCGCGCTAGAATTTCGTTCAGCTTATTGAGTTGGTAGGGGATAGCCTCAAATCGGTCAGCTTCATTCTTGCCGGTTTGACGGGTTCGCTTTTCTAACGCCCTGGCATGATGTAACCGGCCTACTAAGAAGTCGAGAACAGCCTGTACGTCGTGCTTCGCAATTTCATATAGTAGGTTTTCAGCTTGGTAATTCAGTTCCGGCAGCAGCGTCAGAGTGGCAAGCAGCTCCAATCGCTCGTCTGCCTCCATCATATCTATTAGTGCTAGAAGATCCCGATTCAGCCAGATGTTGTTGGCCCAGCTAGCATCATCACGCTTGGACATTTCACGCAACGACCGCATGAAGATGGCTTTCGAGTCTGAAGCGCCTGCTACAAAGAGGTTTGCGGCGACGCTCATAGCTTGTACGAGAGCGTCTCGGTCATCGAGTTCAGTAGCGCGTTCGACCACTGATGCAAGCACGTCCAATCGCGAAGTTCCAACTTGATACAGTGATCTCGCAATAGAAGCCAGGTTTCGCCCATTCACAACCCAGCATTTCACGAGCGATTCGACATCGGACTGATTCGCATTGGCCCAAAGCCCATTCAATAGAGCTATGAGGAATGGTTTCATGAGCTCTTCGTGATTGGACAAAAGGTCCAGAGCGAATCGTGGGTGATTTTCGCCGATGGACTTCAGGAAATCGTAATAAATCGGGAACGTAGCTAGATCGTTTGATCTTGTACGTGAGAAATTGAGGATCCTGTTAAACCATGTGGTGTAACTAGTGTCATCGATTTCCTCAAGGTATATGCGAGCAGCTTCACGACGCTTGTTGTCACTATAATCCCACGCTGCTTCGGAGCGGCTTAAGTCTTCCCATTTACCGAAGATGCCTTCGAAGCCGATGAGTTGCTTGTAAATCTGATACTCGGCGTGCGCATCCACAGCATCGCGTATTTCCAATGCTTTGTTTTTAGTCGCCGGGGTCGCTCCATGAAAATAGATCCAATAGCTTTGGTGCTCGATTTTTTGAATCAGTGGCAGTGCCTCAGTCGCCACAAGTTTACGCATAAACTCCAACACAACGATCGCGTCCCGCTCGAACATGGCGGACGTTTCTTCATCGCTAGTTGGGGTCTCTCGTCGTGTGGCAGAGACAAGGGTTTGGAGCGCATGCTGTCTATGTTCAACAGACGTGTCTAAACTGTACATCCGCTTCGCTAAAATGATGGCTTCGGATCGCAAGGTGGCAATGCCACCGCCACTACCTATCGAGCCTCTACGGATGGTGACACTATCATATGACCAAGAGTGTCCTTCCATACTTGGCGATAGCACAGTGCTAAGCACTCGGAGAATGATGTTTGCGTTGGCTAGCAATTCATCATTTTGAAGTCCAACAAAGTAAGCAACCATACGAGCCTGCGGTTCAGCCCCCAGGGCTCGGTCGCCATAAAATACATCTAGATCGAACGTGGCAAGTGCCTCAAGCACTCCCTCAGCCTTGGCTTTGACATCCTTATCAGAGGCTCGCGCTATCTCCAATAGGAAGCTCACGACCTGCTCAGTATGTAAAAAGCGAAGATTTCCTACGACGTCGATTGTTTCGCGAAGCAGACTGTCATTGGAACGGTAGCGATGCCGGGCACTGCTGATGGGAGCACCACTTTCGGTCAGAGCTCTGTTCGGTAAAGATCGTACGAACGTTTCCAGCAGCGGTAACGTTGCCATATGAAATCGAGGGACCAACACTGAAAGCGTTTTCAATGCATCTGATAGTTCATCGTAGTCGTTACTGTTTTGGAAGATGCCCTCGATGCGGCTGAACTCTTCGCTCAGGCGTTGATCCACCGCCGCCGATTTGATGTCCACCAGTTTCGAAAGTGCGGTCAAGCGCACGTCAAGTTGGCTCATCAGACTATCCTCAAAAGCACATTGGTCACTGCATCTGTTTCCGCCGCTTGTTGGGCGAGAGCACGGTTCGTCGGTAGGAAGTGCGTGCCGGTGTCGGTGAGTCTGCCGGACAGCACCATCGTACGGGCTTCATGCTCAGCAATTTCGGCATTCAGTCCTGCCTTTGATACTGCTGCGAGTAGATCGACCTTGGAGGGAGTCTTAAGTGCCTCGATCAGGCCCAGCACGATAACATCCATCTCCTTGAAGTCTGGACTGCGGAGTTGATCGAGAGGGACGTTTTGTTCCTCGACGGCTGGCTGTTGAATGGAGATCACAGCGGTAGATCGTTCGATGTCATCGAGCAATGCCTGGACGTCCCTGTAAACCTTAAAGCCTTCTGCCTGAAAGGCCCCGGCGAGTTTGCCATCGCCGACCAAAGCACAATGCAACCCTTTTCTAGGTTTAATCTCAATCCCTGCCTCAAGAATCCACGAGTCCGGTATATCCTTACGCCTGGCTTCTCGAGCTTCTCTCGGGTTGAACGGTGGTTCTACATTGAAGTATCTGCCCCAAGCCTTGGCAGCGTGCTCCATCGAAATCTCAATAACCTCGATTTTGTAGCTAGCCACAAACCGTGTGAAAGCCACCTTCGAACTGCGGTCCACATCTTCTGTATCCCATAATTCCAGATGAGGTTCAGCAAGACCCTCCACTATCATGCCAAGCATGCCGCGTCGTATTTTGTCAAATCTCGTTTTTATTTCATCGACAAGCTTCCTATGCTCCGCAAGCTTTGCGGTTCGCTCCTCCTCCATGACAATCTGCGGGATATAGATCTTGAGCTTGCCCATTTGCGACTGGCGGAGAAGTAGCTCGAAATCGGGACTCTGGAAATGCAGTTGGCGCAGCATGCTCGTGTCGATGACGAGGTGAAATACATCCATGATTGACGAGCCTTGAGATTGACTCGTTCAAGAAGATCACAGATTTAGGCTTTGGTAAAAGCAGAGATGAATCAATTTTTGAATGCGACAGTGGTTTTGCATAGGTGGTAGAAATTCAGGGTATCTCCGAAGCCGCTACTTTCCGCAGGTGGTATGCGGTTAAGAATGGGGTCGACCGATAGAGCGTGCGATGATTCGGAAAAAAGCGGGTCTAGGCGTTGGTGTCTGTTCAGTTGTTCGGAGTCTGATGAAAATAGAAAACAGACACCTTAACAGACACCTTAACAGACACCTAGTTGAAGCGGGGTAGGCTGGAGGCCTTGAAAATAGTGGAGCGGGTGAAGGGAATCGAACCCTCGTTATCAGCTTGGGAAGCTGGCCCAGTCTGGCTATGCGTCGGCCGATCTCGCGTAATGGAGTCTAGCTTCGCCCTTCTGGTAATTCCCCCGATCTCTGTGGAGAGTCGGGGGAACTATTTGACAGGGCACATTATGGGCGATGCAGATTATGCCTGTGCGGCGCGCCCCAACGCTTTCGCCGCTGCCGCCCTTAGCACATTCGGCTTCAGACCATCGTTCATCATTTTTGCCAGAGACGAGCGCGCCTAAGGGCCTCCCGCATAGCCCAAGCCCTCTGCGGCGGCTGCGCGAACACACCATCGTTCATCAGGTCGATCAACTCGTTGATTGCCGCTTTAATTTCCATGTAGTTCCATTCCTTAGTACAACCCTGCGCACCATTGCCCAGGTTTTTTCTGAACTGATCAGCTTGCATTCTTCCCGGCTAGGAACTTTACGGTTTGAGGCGGGCGGGGCGAGAGTCCTTAAGATTTTTGAACTCTGCATAGACCCACGCCCGAACCTTCTCGGCGCCCTGTGTCGTTGATGGCAATTTTTCGTGGATCATCCATTCGATGATAAGAAGGTCATTGAGGGAGTACTTATTGTCCGTCCACTTGATTGAGTTGATCATGTCTACAACTTCGTACTCCTCATACCTGCTGAGACGCTTGGCATCCTCCTTCGTTTTGTTCGGATCGTCTCCGGGGACGGCTTTCTTGCTGTAGTCAGTGTAATAAAGTTGGCTTGCTTTGATCTTGAGCAGCTTTTCGTCGTCTTTGGTGGTCATTGCTATGATTGCCATTGGCGCCTCGGATTGAGGCTTACACTTACCTTGGGGTTGAGTGATGGCATTTCAACATGCTGGGTGGGGAATTCGCGTGTTAGGTCGGCTAGGCGACCGCAAAAATTCCATGGGGCAAAAATGGGGCAAATCGCACGCCAGCCAATGCCATTTATGCCAAATGAGCTACTTGTCAAAAAAAGCCCAGCAGCCCTTTATTCTCAGGGTTGTAGGGCTTTTTGCCCCGCTAGAACTCCAACACAATCAGGTTGTGGGGGATATAGGGGAAGCTTCCATTTTTCTGGCTTGGAGGCCGAGCGCATGTGGTGGCAGTCTGTATTTGATTACGCGAAACAGGCTTGGGAGGGGATGGTCGTTGCTGGTGTTATTGGTTACGTTGTCGCGTCGTTGAAGCCGATCTCGACCATAGTAAAAGCCGTCATGGACCACCGAAAAGGGAAAGGCCGGGTCAAGGCTGAAGGAATGCTGTTGCCTGACTTTCAGAACCGTCAAGAAGATGCTCGCCGCGTTTCCCGGGGCGGCTATATGGGGAATCTGCTAATCGAATGTCTCGAGGTCAAAGTCCGGAATATTGGCGCGGTACCTGCCTTTGTTGAGGACGTATGGTTGACTGACTCTGATGGTTCCGTCTATTGGGCCTATAAAATTTCAACGTGGAGCAATTTTCTGGTTCGTCTTGGTGAGGAAGCACCTGCAGAAATTCCGCCAGGATCTAATCATGCGTTTCTCGTCCGCGTTCCTTTCGAAAAGGACGTCAACGAGCTGCTCGAGTGGAGCGTTTCATTCAACAATGGCATTCTGTGGAAAGTCAGACTCAAAACTTTTCGGCAGCGATTGCCATCTTGGGTACCATTCAGCAGTCGCTGTGATCACTCAAGGTTAGGGCAAAATTAGGGCAAATCGGAGGCCGCTATAGGCCGCGCAAGGCGTATGCGCGACGCGGATTCTCCCGGTTATTGCGGCGTACAGCGGTATGCGGTGCTAGGCGCTCGGGTTCGAATCCCTATCCATGTATCGAGCGAGTGCAATGCATGGAAAATCTATGGGGCAAAAATGGGGCAAATCGCACGCCAACCAATGCCATTTAATGCCAATTGAACAGTAGCATCCATATGTCAAGAAAGCCCTACAGCCCTTTATTTACGGGGCTGTAGGGCTTTTTTGCATTAGTACTCCAGTACAATTGGCGTGTGGCTGGACAGGTCGGAAACGGCTTTATTCATTAGGGGTCGGAAAACTCGTTGAAAGGTGTGGGGCAAAGGTGGGGCATCGGCCCGGCTTTTCCGCGATGGGCGCAAGATTAACATGGGCGGTCTGCCGGACGCAGGCATGAACGCCGCGTGGTTCATTCCTGCCTGTTTATGCACTGGTAATGCAAATATGCATTTGTCTTCTGCGAAAAGAACAAGCACTATGCGCGTTATGCAAAAACGCAATGTTTCTACCGTCTTAAGAGCGCTGCTCGATCAGCACGGGATCTCCCCCACGGAGCTTCACCGTCGCACCGGCGTGCCTCAATCCACTCTCTCGCGGATCCTCAGCGGGAAGATCGTCGATCCTTCGGATAAACACATTTCGAAGATCGCCGGGTACTTCGCCGTGAGCACCGACCAGTTGCGCGGCCGCGCGGAAGTCGCGCCGGCGGCCAGTGGCGGGCGCGATCAATTGCATTCGGAACTCAAGGACATAAGTCTGTGGGACGACGATACGCCCGTCGATGACGACGAGGTGTCGGTCCCCTTTCTTCGCGAGGTTGAATTGGCTGCGGGATCGGGAAGGTTCGTCATCGAAGAGAGCGAGCGCTCTAGCCTGCGCTTCGGTAAGCGCAGTTTGCGCCATAACGGCGTGCAGTTCGACCAGGCCAAGTGCGTGACCGTGCGTGGCAACAGCATGTTGCCGGTGTTGCGCGACGGCGCCACGGTCGGGGTCAATGCCGGCAAATGCGGGATTGGCGACATCATCGATGGCGACCTCTATGCAATCAACCACAATGGCCAGTTACGGGTGAAACAGCTTTATCGTCTGCCTACCGGTATTCGTCTGCGCAGCTTCAACCGTGATGAGCATCCGGACGAGGACTACAGCTTCCAGGAAATGCAGGAAGAGCAAATCGTCATCCTCGGTCACGTCTTCTGGTGGGGCATGTACGCCCGCTAACCTCACAACTGTCAGATAAAACCCGCCATCACGCGGGTTTTTTTTCGCCTGTCAAAAGCCGCCAGCGCCTGTGATTACGGATGGTCCATGCGCTTGTGCATTTCTATCGCATAAATAAATGCATTTGTGCATTGACTGTATATGCATCCATGCATATTCTTTGTCTCAAGCCGCTCAACAAAGCGGTTCGAAACGAAGCTCTTTAGTTCCACCAAAAAAGGCAGCGATGAACCGGCCTCAACGGTTCAGAGGGTTGGCAACTGGCCCGGGTGTGCAGCGTAAAGCACCAGAAGCAGTTATCCGGCGGGCAGGGGCCGCGGTCGGAGGAACAACCTGAATGGACCCGTACCGCGCCAGTAGCGCCGAAAGGTCGACTTTACTTCTCGCCTTTGGGCGAAGGCGAAAGACCGCATTACTGAAAAGCCTGATGCGAGTCGGGCTTTTTGGAATGCCTGCCTTACATCAATCACTCACTCAACAGACAACGTCTGAACCCCACACATCAATCACCCCCAGGAGGCGTGACATGACAAACGAGCAACAAGCGTTGCTGGACATGCCGATCTGGCTCGTCATCGTCCTCGCCCTGGTGGGCGGGGTGTCCGGCGAAATGTGGCGAGCCGACAAGGACGGCGCCCGAGGCTGGTCATTACTGCGCCGGTTGGCGTTGCGCTCCGGCGCCTGCATGGTCTGCGGCGTCTCGGCCATCTTGCTGTTGTACGCCGCCGGTGTGTCGATCTGGGCCGCGGGCGCCTTTGGTTGTCTCACGGCGATGGCCGGAGCGGACGTGGCCATCGGGCTTTATGAGCGCTGGGCAGCGAAGCGGATCGGGGTATGCGAAGTGCCGCCCCGTGATTCTCGCCCCGACCAACAGTGAATCCTTCGACGCATGAACAGGAAGTTTTTATGCCCACCGTCATCGAAAAACCTTCGCAGCTGTTCACGGCCATTGCCGCGACGTTGCGCAACTCACCACTCGGGCTCAGCGTCGGGAGTCGTGAAGACTTCACCGATGTCGGCGACCAGCCCTGGGTATTGATCACCCTTGAACGTGATGCCGCGGATTGTCGTGCCCGTGATGGACGAATCGCGCATGTGCTGACGGTTTCCTTGCAAGCCGTGGTGCGCCCCGAGTCAGAAAACCCAAGCCTTGCAGCCTGCGATCTGGCCGGTGCGCTCAAGGACCTGGTCATGGATAACCGGTGGGGGCTGCCGGGCGATCAATGTGATTTGCCGACCCGCCTTGACGCCATTCCCTCGTTATTGATCGAGGGCACGCAGGAGTTCTCTGCCTGGACCCTGTCCTTCACCCAAACGCTGTACTTCGGTCCACCGCTGCTGGACGACCCGTTGGGCATCCCGAAATTCGCCCGGACCTGGGAGGTCTCGGACATCGACGACCCGGACCAATACACCGAACTGGAGGGCTGAGCCATGTTTGATGCGCTTATAAGTCTGCAGCTTGGCCCGATCATCGAGCGTCTGGCCGAGATGGAGGCCGAGCTGGAGGACCTGTACCGACGCACTGACAGCATCTGTCGAATCGGCGTGTGCCAGGAGGTCGATGCTGCCGGCAATACGTGCCGGGTCAGCCACGGTGAATTGCTGACGCCGGCCATCCGCTTTTTCAATCCCAGTGCCGGGGCGCAAAGCGAGTCGCGGATTCCCTCCGTGGGTGAGCAATGCCTATTGCTCAACCATGGCGGCGGTGAGGGCAGCGCGCAATCTGTTGCGCTGTTCGGGCTTAACGGTCATCAGTTTCCCCCGCCCTCGACCCAGGCTTCGCTGACGCGTCGCGTCTATCGGGACGGCGCTGAAAGTGGTTACGACGATGCCAGTCATGCCCTGCACTGGAACAACGGCCCGGCGGCGTTCAACGGCAATCGCGAAGCGCTCGAACTGAGCATCGGCCCGGCGCGACTGGCGATGAGCCCCGAGGTTATCGAACTGCAACTGGGCGCGGTCGGCTTGCGACTCGACGCGTCCGGTGTGCACCTGAGCGGCCCGTTGGTGGATCACCAGGGTCGCGTGATCAGCAGCGCATAAAAGAGTTTTCCCATGATTGGAATCGATAGAAACACCGGCGCGACGGTCGACGACTGGCCGCAATTTGTGCAGCGCGCGACCCGGGCACTGACCACCCCCCAAGGCACACGCCAAAAACGTCCCTTGTATGGCTGCGCCATCCCGGATCTGTTGGGGCAGAACCTCGGCGACGATTTGCTGATCCTGGCCCAGAGCCACGCCGCACAGGCGTTCTACAACAGCCAGAACGGCATCAGCGATTTCCAGCCGCAAGTCATTGTTGCCAGTCGACAGGGCGCGGGGTTGCTCCTGCGCTTCGCTGGCACCTGGAAAAACCGTAATCAGACGTTCGAGGTGGTGACATGAGCATGTTGATACCGGGCCAGAACCAGTTGGCCGAGCCGACGATCGTCACGGTCGACGCGTTCGAAGATCTGCTGGCCGAGTTCAAGACCTTTGTCGTCGAATATGTCGGCGCCCGCGCTCCGCAGAGCGCGGCCAAACTGAAGGTCAGCCTGGAAAACGAAAGCGAATTGCTGACCCTGGCCCTCGAAGCGTTTTGTGTGCGCCTGCAGCTGCATGAACGCAAGTACAACGCCCGCATCAAGCAGATGTTGGCGTGGTGGGCGACGGGCAGTAACCTCGATGCCCGTCTGGCGGACATGGGGCTTGAGCGTCAGTTGCTCGACCCCGGTGATCCGGCAGCGTTCCCGCCCATTGCGCCGGTGCATGAGAGCGACGACGACGCGCGATTGCGCTACTACCTGGCCCCCCATGCGCCAGCCGCCGGGTCACGCATGCAGTATCGACGCGAGGTGTTCACCCTCGGCGAGCGTCCGGTGGTGAAGGTGGAGTCCGCTGCGCCAGGCGAGGTGACGGTCACTTACACCTTCGATCCCGATGGTCACGCCGCGCAGGTCAAGGATGGCAACGGACGGCGCACAGCCCCCGGTGAAGTGAGAGTCACCGTGTTGTCACGGGAAGGCGATGGCACGGTTTCCGAGGAATTGCTCGACGGGGTGCGCCAGCATTTCGACCGACCGGATGTGCGGCCTGAAACGGATCGGGTCACGGTGCAGGGTGCCGACATCAAGCGCTACAAGATCCGGGTGCTCGCCAGGATCAACGCAGGCCCCGACTCGGGACTGACGAAAGTTGCCGCAGAGCAGCAATTGCAAGCCTATGCCGACAGCTGTCATCGCCTCGAGGGGCGGGTTGACCCGAGCTGGATCGACTACACGCTGCACAGCGCCGGCGCGGTTCAGCTTGAAATTCTCGAACCGCTTGAGCCGATCGTGACGACGGCCTTCGAGGCACCTTATTGCACCGACATCGAGGTGGAGGTACTCACGCTATGAGTGACCCAAAACCTCACCCGAGCCTGTTGCCGGCCAACAGTTCGGCACTGGAAAAAGCCCTCGATCTGGCGTTCGGCACTTTGCTTGATCGTATTGCACCGCCGTTTCCCGAGCTGATGAACCCCACCGCCACGCCCTCGGCGTTTCTGCCCTATCTCGCGGCGGATCGGGGTGTCAGCGAGTGGAGCAGCGATGCCGCCGAAGCGGAAAAGCGCTTGACCGTCGAATTCGCCTGGCCCACGGCACGCCGGGCCGGCACACGGCAGGCGCTGGAAAATGCGGCCAAGGGTTTGCGCCTGAGGCCAGAAGTGCGGGCCTGGTACGAGCAGACACCACCGGGCCAGCCCTACAGTTTCTCCGTCAGGGCTTTCACCGAACAGCCTTACAGCGAAGAAATCGATGCCCGTCTCGACCGGCGTCTGGCGGATGCCAAAAGCGAACGCGACACCTTGTCGGTGTCTGTCGGCTTGAGTGCGTTTGGCAATCACGTGATTGGCGCGGCGACGGTATGCGGCGAGCTAACCACGGTTTATCCCGTTGTCATCGAAGGACTGGAAACGTCAGGCGAGGCCTTCATGGCCGCCGGACTCTACAGCATCGAAACATCCACTATTTATCCTCAGGGGGCCTGAATGGCTGACTATTACACCCTGCTCACGAATGCAGGGATTGCCTACGAAACTGCCTGCAAGGCGGCGGGCGTACCGATCAAACTGTCGCAGATTTCGGTCGGTGACGGCGGTGGCACGGCCTACAACCCGGCGGCGACCGCCACGGCGCTCAAGCGCGAAGTATGGCGCGGGCCGCTCAACGCACTGTTCCAGGACGAGAAGAATCCGAGCTGGTTGCTGGCTGAAGTCACGATTCCACCCGACGTCGGCGGCTGGTACGTGCGCGAGGCCGGGCTCTGGACGGACACCGGGGTCTTGTATGCCATCGTCAAATACCCGGAGTCGTTCAAACCGGTTTTGGCGACTTCCGGCTCGGGGAAAGAGTTCTATATTCGCTCGATTTTCGAGACCAGCAATGCGGCGTTGGTGACCTTGTTGATTGATGACACGGTGGTCAAGGCGACGCGGGCGTGGGTGATCGATTACGTTGCCAATGAGTTGACAAAACTCGATGGCAAGCCGTCCGCGAGGGCGGCCACGACGGGGCCGATTGTCCTGAGTGGCGCGCAGACCGTTGACTCGGTTGCAGTCGTCGCAGGCGACCGCGTGCTAGTAGGGTTTCAGGCGGCTGCGAAGGATAACGGGATTTACATCGTATCGAATGGTGCATGGCTCAGGGCGTTAGATGCTGACAGTAGTGCCAAGGTAACGCCGGGGATGTATGTCTCGGTAGAGGAGGGGGCAGTCAATGGTGACAGTGTTTGGTTGCTGGTCACGAATGGCCCGATTGTCCTGGGAACAACAGCACTGACATTCGAAATGATTGGTGGCCGTCCGAATCTATCATCGGGTAGTTATCGAAGCGTTACCGTCGACAAATACGGGCGAGTCGTCGCTGGTACAAATCCCACTACTCTCGTCGGCTACGGAATCGATATTGCTACCCAGGGCGAAGCCGAAGCGCAATCTGGCCAAGACAACGCCAAACCCATGACAGCCTTGCGGGTCTTTCAAGCGATCGCCAAACGTGTTGTTCAGGCAACGGAGACCGTTAAGGGCATCGCCAATATTGCGACTCAGGCGCAGGTGAACGCGGGCTCTGGTGATGACGTCATTGTGACGCCGGCTAAATTGCGCATCGGTTTTGCCGTGAATTTCAGTTCCAGCGGTTATGTCGTGTTTCCGACCTGGCTTGGTAGTTTGATAGTTCAGTGGACGAGCTCAGCAGCGATTACTCCGGGCGCGGCAGGTGCTGCTTATTGGCCTATTGCGTTTCCTAATGGCTGTATTTGGGCGATCGCTTCACCATTAGCCAACGCTGGAAATGCCAACGCCGGCAATGTCGTGGCGGGTGGTGTGTCGGCATACGCTGTGAACTTGTACAACTGGGGAAGCGCGATTAGCTCGCCGTCCCGCATTCTTGCCATCGGAGTTTGAATGATGAAGCGCTTTTACAGCCAGACTACGGGCGTCAGTTATCTGGAGGGCATTCACCGGGTTATGCCGGCTGATGCTAGGGAAATCACCGAGGCTCGTTATCTGGAAATCATCGGCAATCCGGTCCCGGATAAGGTTCGCAGTCATGATGCTGATGGGTTGCCGATACTGATCGACCCGCCTCCGGAGGATCTGGAAGCGCAGGAAAGAGCCTGGCGCAACTGCGAAATCCAGCGGGTGCAATGGATCCGTGACCGTCATCGAGACGAGCAGGAATTGAGCCGGCCGACTTCGATCACCCCGGAGCAATTTGCGCAGTTGTTGCACTACATGCAGGCCCTGCGCGATTGGCCGGAGCAACCCGACTTTCCAGCCAAGCAGTTCCGCCCGGAGCAGCCCGGTTGGATCGCCGGACAAATCGAATAAACGCCCCGCACCACCGGGGCGTTTTCTTTTCCGCCAAACAAACACGCAACACCCAACAGCCCCTTACCCAAGGGGCTTTTTCATTCATGGAGAAACAAAAATGGCAGAACGCCAAACGTACACCGTGCTCCGTCCATTCCCTACCGGGGGTGGTCACTGGTCGAGCATCGGCCAGGAGCTGCAATTGCTCGATGTGGAGGCCAGTGCGTTGCGCAGCGCCGGTCGCCTGGGACTGAAAAAAACCGAGGCTGCCGAGTCGGCCTCTCCATCCACCACGGCCAAAAAGGCCGCTGCCAAGAAGGCTGAATAACCATGGCTGAGGTTTTGAACTTCGAACACAACGGCATTACCGTCAATGCCACCGAATCCCCCGAGGCCATGGGTGGCCTGGGTGACAACGTCATCGGTCTGATCGGCACGGCGCCGAAGGCCGATGTGCTGATTCCGCGCAACGCTCCGTTTCGCATCACCAGCTTTACCACCCAGGCGCTGCTCGATCCGACCGGTACCGAGGAAGGCACGCTGTATCACGCGGTGTTCCAGATCCTGAAAGTGGTCAAGGTGCCGGTCTACGTGGTCATCGTCGAAGAGGGCGCGACCCCGGCCGACACGCTGAACAACGTCATCGGCGGTATCGATCCATTGACCGGTCGCAAGCTCGGCCTCGCGGCGTTGAGCGGCGTGCCCGAGGACTTGACCATTATCGGCGCGCCGGGCTTCACCGGCACTAAAGCGGTGGCCAGTGAGTTTGCCTCCTTCGGCAAACGTATCAAGGCCCGGGTGGTGCTCGACGGCAAGGATGCCGCGGTCGCCGATCAGGTGACGTACAGCCAGGAACTGGGCGGCGCGGAGCTGGGTTTCGACCGCTGCCTGCTGGTGCACAACATGCCGTCGGTGTACTCGAAGGCGGCGAAGAAAAACGTCTTCCTGTCGCCATCGAGCCTGGCCATCGCGGCCCTGGCCAAGGTCAAGCAGTGGGAGAGTCCGGGCAACCAGGTGACCTACGCCGAGGACGTTTCGCGGGTGGTGGAATACAACATCCTCGACACCTCCACCGAAGGCGATCTGCTCAACCGCTACGGCATCAGCTACTACGCCCGCACCATCCTCGGTGGCTTCTCGCTGCTGGGTAACCGCTCGATCACCGGCAAGTTCATCAGCTACGTCGGTCTCGAAGACGCGATCAGCCGCAAGCTGGTCAAGGCCGGCCAGAAAGCCATGGCCAAGAACCTGACCAAATCGTTCATGGACCAGGAGGTCAAGCGCATCAACGACTGGCTGCAAACCCTGGTCGCCGACGAAACCATTCCAGGCGGCAGCGTGTACCTGCACCCGGAATTGAACAGTGTCGAGAAGTACAAGAACGGCACCTGGTACGTGGTCATCGACTACGGCCGTTATGCGCCGAACGAACACATGGTTTATCAACTCAATGCCCGCGATGAAATCATCGAGCAGTTCCTGGAGGACGTTCTCTAATGTTTACCAACCGCGTAAGACAGGCCATCGCGGCCACCCTGCAAGGTCTGCCGTTGTCGGCGACGGTGGAGGATTTCACTCCGCCGAAAATCGAATTCGAGATGGAAGAAATGCGCGGCGGACGCTTTATCGCCGAGCAAATGGCCAAGAATGGCAAGGCACTCACCGCTACGTTGACCCTGCAAGGAATGGGGCCGGAAGTCATGTTGGCCCTCGGCGTGAAGCTGGGTGAAGACATCCTGCTGAACGTGCGCGAAGCCGGTCAGGATCAGGACGGCAACACCTGGTTCACGTATCACACCGTGGGCGGTCAGTTGAAATCCCTTGGGGAAACCACGTTGAAGATGAGCGAAAAGCCCAAGACCACCCTGGAACTTGCCTGCCGCACCTACAACCGCCTGGAAAACGGCATCCCGGTGATCGACATCGATGTGCGTACCCAGAAGTTCGTGCTCAACGGCGTCGACATTCTCGGCGACGCCCGCCGGGCCGTCCTGTTGCCGTAACCCTCAAGGCCAACCAAGGCGCACACCCTGTGGGAGCGAGCCTGCTCGCGAAAGCGCTGTATCAGTCAGCAGTGATGTCGACTGACAGGTTGCATTCGCGAGCAGGCTGGCTCCCACAAGGCTCCTGGCAATTCGACCCTCACGTGAACCACCAAGGAATTCATTCCATGTCTTGGACACCTCCTGTTCATGACCTGCTGTCGCCGATCACTTCGGACGACAATTTGCAGATCGAGCAAATCCAACTCAACCCCTTGTATTACGCCGCGCAAAAAGAAGCCCTGGCCCGTGCCGGCGATGATGAAGACGACCAGTTCTTCGAACTGGCGCTGCTGGCCACCGGTCTGTCGATCAAGGAACTCGACCAGCTTAAACGCCCGGACTACGTCAGCATCGCCCAATACGTACACGAGATGTCGACGTTGCCGGCTTCGCACTTTCTTGGGCAAGTGGGCAAGGGTGAACAACCATCAGCCGCCCCCGATGAAGTGACCTTGCTGCAACCGCTCGCGGTGGCGGGTCGCACCCTGACCTCGCTGACCCTGGAAATGCCGGTACTGCGCGCCACCAAGGCGATGAAAAAACTCAAGACACCCAAGGAACGCGCCGAGTTCATCACCGCCCACTGCACCGGCCTGATGCTTCCCGACCTGGCCCTGTTGACCGTTCCCGACTGGACTCAACTGCAGGTGCGCATCGACGATTTTTTAAACCAACCGGCGGCCTTCTTTCGGAGCGCGACATCGAAGTGATCCTCGATGTGGTGCCGCTCATTTACCCGGTACGTGAAGCGGACATTCTGGAGTGGGACGTCGCAAAGGCGTTGCGCCGCTATGACATAGCGATCACTCGCCTTGGCGTGAAAAAGGAGTAGAGGAGGATGGCTGAGAGCAAGTATTTGCTGGCGGGTGCAGGCATTGAATGGCCGTCATTGAACAACGCATCCCAAGCCTTGGGGTTGTCGGGGTTCAAGGACCCTTTGGTGCAGCTCAGCCAGGCGTTGAATATGACCAGTCTGGATATCCGTCTGTTGACGCAGGGACAGGGCAAGCTTGGCGAGGCGCTGGCGGCCTTGACGGCGGCCTTGTCGTCACGGCGTTCGCCGGGCAGGACGAACGCCGTACCGGCCTCGACCAGTGAGACGAAACCCAGGCTCATGGCTGAGGTTGAACAACGCCCGCCACCGCAGGATTTGAAGTCTGCCATGGCGATTCAGACGGCGATGGTCGATATCGGCCTGAAGCTGCGAATGGACCCTGATGAACTTCAGGAGATGGCCAATGACAATCTGAAGTTGGCGAGCGAGAAACGGATTGCCCCTGCAGGGACGACAGGTGTGCAACTGGCTGGGGTCCAACTGGCGGCAATCGATTCAGGTCTGGTCAAAGATGTTCAATCGCAGGACCTGCGCAAAACGCTGAAAGATTTTGCTGGCGATGCAGCCCTCATGGCGTCGGCGTACAAGATCTCCGTGAAGGAGGCTGGCGAAATAATGGCTGGTTGGCGTACCTCGTCAGGCCTCGATCGTGCTCAACGTCTCGACCTGGCCGATGCGGGCAATCATTTGGCAGGCAGTGTCGATTTGAATGCCAAAGCGCCAGACATCGGATCGATTGTGCAACGCAGTGGCGTGTCGGGCATGGCCACCGGCATGAAGCCCGAGCAGGTGGCGGCAATCGCTGCGACTCTGCTGAGCGTTGGCGTGGGCAAGGATGAAGCCGGCGCGTCGTTGAAAACCCTCAGTTCGACATTGAGCAAGGGTGATAACGTCACGGCGGATCAGCGCATGGCCATGGCCCGGCTTGGCTTTGACCCCGCGCAACTGGCCAGCGAAATGCGCAAGGACGCACCGGCAGCGATCACCAGAGTACAGGAGGCGCTGGAGAAAAAAACGGCCGGGGAGCAGGCCTCGTTACTCAAGACTCTGTTCGAAGGTGATGATGGCATCGGCCAGTTGTTCAAGGCACCCAAGACCCTGCAAGCAGCCTTTGCACGGGTGTCCGACAAGAGTACGTACGCGACGTCCGCGCTCGGTGACGAGGGTTCGATGGCGCAGACTGCCGAAGCCCGGGGGAACACCTCGCAAGCACGCTGGAATTCGCTGGATGCCAGTCTGACGCGACTGGATACGGCGATTGCCAACGCGGTAGCTCCCTTTACTGACCTTGCGATGCTCAGTGTCGATGGCCTGGTCAGTGGGTTGAGTGGCTTGGTCGAATCATTTCCGAAAGTCGCCGCCGGGTTGACCTTGCTCGGCGCGGCCCTCGCGACACCGTTTCGCGATGCCATCCTGTCCAGACTGGCATCCGTTACGTCGTCCATCACCTCGGAGCTTTTGAAGCCGGAGGCGGTCACCCAGTCACCCGGAGAGGGAAATCCAGGCAGGCGCGTGGGCGGTGACGGTCAGCCTGGGCGTCCCACGATTCGCAGTCGGCTGGTTGCGTCGGCGGCCCGGGCCAAGTCCTTCACCGGCAGGCTGGGCGCCCCTCTGGCGCTGGCCAGTGCCGGTTATGACGGACTCAAGGCATTGCTGGCCGGTGATTACCAAGCCGCCGCGGGCGCGGCTGGATCGGGTGTCGGCGGCTTGGCCGGAGCCTATGCCGGCGCCGCCACCGGCGCATTGATCGGCAGCTTCATTCCAGTTCCCGTCCTGGGGACGGCGGTCGGCGGGGTCATTGGCGGTTTGCTGGGCAGCTACTTTGGCAGCGAGGGTGGGGAGGCGCTGGGTGAGTCCCTTTATACCGCGAAGGACCGACTCCAGCCCCCGGAGCAAGTCAGCAAGGATCTGAGCAGCGCACAGACGCAGAACCAGCAGGTCAACTTCAACCCGGTCATCCAGATCAGTGGTGCCAACCCGTCCGACTCCGAACAGTTGGTTGAAAAGGTCATGGCGCAGTTGCGCAGGCAATTGCATGGCGAATTTTTACCGCTGGTAACCAATCCACTCACCGTACGCCGTGACGCGGCCCTGACCGATGGAGGTATGTAATGCGTCAGCAAATGGCACTGGGCAGTTTCATTTTCGGCCTGTCCGGAAACTTCGCTTACAGCACCCTGCAGCGTAAGTCTGATGGGGGGTGGACGAACATCGACATCCTGACCAGTAAGCCCAAATCCAGCCAGACCGGGCAAGGCCTGCAGGTTCTTATCATCAGCGGCAAGTCGATGTATGCACAGGCGATGGAACGCCTGGATGAGTTGCGGGCCTTGCAGGCATTGCGCGTGCCGTTGCCGCTGGTCGACGGCATTGGCCGTAACTGGGGCTTGTGGCGCATCAACAACTTAACGGAGAACCAGAGCCTGGTGATCGATGACGGCACGGCGATGGTGATTGATTGGACGATCGAGTTGGCGGAGTACACCCATGCGTAGAGTCAGAAGTATTGCCGGCGATTCGGTGAACCTGCTGCTGTTTCGGCAGCTGGGTCGCAGTGACGATGCAGTAGAAGAAGCCTTTTGGCGCCTCAATCCGACGCTGGCCGAGCACGCAGCCATATTGCCTGCGGGCGTCTGGATGGTCTTGCCGGAAATCGATTCTCGACCCATTGCGACCCGACCGATATCGGCTTGGGACTGAGGAGGCTCTATGGCTCTTGGATTTACCCCGGTAGTGGAAATATATGGGGCCAACGCGGCACTGCTCAACGAGCGATTACTCAGTTGGCAGCACATCGATGCGTCGGGAATCGAGTCCGATCAGTTGACGCTGACGATCGATCTGCACGGACTGGAGGGGTTGCCGGATCTGGGTGGGAAAATCGGCCTGCGGGTCGGCTATCTGGAATCGGGGCTGGTGGATAAAGGCCTGTTCGTGATCAGCCGTCGCACGCCCAAACTGTTTCCCCTGACGTTGACACTGGTGGCCACCGCAGCGCCGTTCAGTGTGGCGGACGAAACGGGTTTCAAGCTACGCCGATCCCTCAGCCACGGCCCGACGACCCTCGGCGCGTTGTTTCGTCTATTGACGGCCCGCCACGGATTTTCTCCCCGTGTCGCGCCCGATCTGGCCATGATCAAGATTGAACACATCGATCAATCCAACGAAACCGACATGGGCTTTCTGACGCGTCTGGCCTGTATGCACGACGCGGTAGCGAAGCCGATCAACGAGCTGTATGTGTTGGCGCGACGCGGTCAGGTCAAATCGCTGTCGGGCAAGGTATTGCCGAATGTTCGACTGTCGGTGACGACGAACAATCGCCCGGACGACCACGCCTTCATCGCCGCTACCCTCGATGAAACCGCCCGGACGAAGTATCAGGGTTGCAAAATCAGTTGGTGGGACGCGGCGGCAGGCAAGGAGCGCAGTGTCGAAAGCGGCATCGCGCCATTCAAGACCCTGCGTCAGCGCGGCCAGAACGCTGAGGAGGCCCTGGCAGCCTGTGAAGGCGAAGTGCGCCGGATGATGCGCGAAGCACTCAAAGTGAACATTGATTGTCCAGGCAATCCCGGCCTTTCAGCCGAAGGGGTCGTGGTGCTGGACGAAACCTGGCCCGATTTCATGCGTGGGCGCTGGTCAATCGACAAGGTCACGGCCAGTGGCAATCGAAAAGACAGCTATCGCTGCAAAATCGCGGCAACTTGCCTGGGCTCGGCGACATAACACGACGCAACAATTGCACAGGCCACGCTCGCGCGCCGTGACGGTAACCTGCTGCTCAGCAGGGTTTGTCAGTCGCAGGAAATATTGCGCAGGTGTTTGCCGAACAATCCCCAACTTGTGAATCTCAACCTTTACTCACCGGACCGAGCGATGCGTCTCACTGAGCAACAGCTACTCAAGATTTTCCCCAACGCCCGCTCCCAAGCGGGCGTTTTCATTTCTGTCCTCGACACCGCCATGGCTCACCGCAACATCAATACACCCACGCGCATTGCCGCCTTCCTCGCACAAGTCGGCCATGAGTCAGGGCAGTTGCAGTACGTACGTGAACTAGGCAGCGATCAATACTTGAGCAAATACGACACCGGGGCGCTCGCCGGGCGCCTGGGCAACACGCCGGAGCCCGACGGCGACGGGCAACGCTATCGCGGTCGTGGCCTGATTCAGATCACCGGTCGCAACAACTATCGTCAATGCAGCCTCGGGCTGTTCGGCGACGAACGCCTGCTTGCCCAGCCAGAACTACTGGAACAACCGCAGTGGGCCGCTGAATCCGCCGCCTGGTTCTGGGAGCAGAGCGGCCTCAATGAACTGGCCGATCGTGGCGAGTTCAACAGCATCACCCGTCGTATCAATGGTGGACTGAACGGGCTGCAGGACCGCTTGCAACTCTGGGCGCGGGCGAGGGCGGTGTTATGTCAGCCTTCGGTTTGATTGCGACGCCTTACCGAATTATCGGTGCAGTTGTGTTACTGGTCATGTTGGCCGGTGGCCTGGCCTGGCGCTTTCAGGATTGGCGTTATGGCCGGCAACTGGCAGAGCAGGCGAGGTTGCACGGTGAAACGCTGAATCAACTGACCCTGGCTGCAGCGACGCGGCAACAAGCCGAACAGGACAGGCGCCTGGCCCTCGAGCAACGGCTTTCGACCAGTGAACAAAACCATTACCGAGTATTGAGCGATGTCCAACGTGATCAGGATCGCCTGCGCGATCGTCTTGCCACTGCAGATGTGCGGCTGTCAGTCCTCCTCGATGCCGGAGCAGGTGCAGTGTCAGCCACCTCCAGCGCCGGCGGCATGGATCATGGCGCCGTACGCGCCGGACTTGACCCGGCGCATGCTCAACGAATTGTCGCCATCACCCATGACGGCGACCGTGGATTGATTGCCTTGCAGGCCTGTCAGGCCTATGTCAGGACGATCATCCGCTAACATCTTGTTCGACCCTGTAACTTGCAAGCGCGATGCGCTCGTGTACGGTAGGTGTCATTCCGCCCCAACAGGAGATGCCCGTGAAAGTAATCACCCAGCTGGCCGCTGACCTTGGCAGGCAATTACAGATGCTCAACGCCCATGTCTCCACGGCCGAGTCTTGTACCGGTGGCGGGATCGCCGAAGCCATTACCCGTATCCCCGGCAGCTCGGCGTGGTTCGAGGCCGGTTATGTGACTTACTCCAATCTGCAGAAGAACCTGCAATTGGGTGTGCCGGTGGAATTGTTTACCACGGTGGGGGCGGTCAGTCGCGAGGTGGTCGAGGCGATGGCCAGGGGCGCCCAGGAAAAAAGTCGTGCATTTTTTTCCGTGGCGGTCAGTGGCGTGGCCGGGCCGGACGGTGGCTCGCCGAGCAAACCCGTAGGCACGGTGTGGCTGGCCTGGGGCGTGGGCGAGCGGGTGTTCAGCGAGTTGCAACACTTCCCGGGTGACCGCGACGAGGTCCGCCGACAAACGGTGAAGGCCGCGCTAGAGGGGCTGCTGCGCCATACCGCGGCAGAAATCTCAAATCAGGGGTAGGCGATCCTCAACCGCTGTGGAATAATACTGGCTACTTATACAGGTGTTGGCCGTCAGGCCTTATTGATTACGTGAGGACTTTAATGGACGACAACAAGAAGAAAGCCTTGGCTGCGGCCCTGGGTCAGATCGAACGTCAATTCGGCAAGGGTGCCGTAATGCGTATGGGCGATCAGGACCGTCAGGCGATCCCGGCCATCTCCACTGGCTCTCTGGGTCTGGACATCGCACTGGGCATTGGCGGTCTGCCAAAAGGCCGTATTGTTGAAATCTATGGTCCTGAATCTTCCGGTAAAACCACACTGACATTGTCCGTGATCGCCCAGGCTCAAAAAGCCGGCGCGACCTGCGCATTCGTCGATGCCGAACACGCCCTCGATCCTGAGTACGCCGGCAAGCTGGGCGTCAACGTCGACGACCTGCTGGTTTCCCAGCCGGACACCGGCGAGCAGGCCCTGGAAATCACCGACATGCTGGTGCGTTCCAACGCGGTTGACGTGATCATCGTCGACTCCGTGGCGGCGCTGGTGCCAAAGGCTGAAATCGAAGGCGAAATGGGTGACATGCACGTGGGCCTGCAAGCCCGACTGATGTCTCAGGCGCTGCGTAAAATCACCGGCAACATCAAGAACGCCAACTGCCTGGTGATCTTCATCAACCAGATCCGTATGAAAATCGGTGTGATGTTCGGCAGCCCGGAAACCACCACCGGTGGTAACGCACTGAAGTTTTACGCATCGGTTCGTCTGGACATCCGCCGTACTGGCGCGGTGAAAGAAGGTGATGAAGTCGTTGGCAGCGAAACCCGCGTCAAGGTTGTGAAGAACAAGGTGGCTTCGCCGTTCCGTCAGGCCGAGTTCCAGATTCTTTACGGCAAGGGCATCTACCTCAATGGCGAGATGATCGACTTGGGCGTTCTACACGGTTTCGTTGAAAAATCCGGTGCCTGGTATGCCTACAACGGCACCAAGATCGGTCAGGGCAAGGCCAACTCAGCCAAGTTCCTGGCGGATAATCCGGAAATCGCAGCAACGCTCGAGAAGCAACTGCGTGACAAGTTGCTGTCTCCGGCAGTGATCGCGGACTCCAAGGCTTCTGCAGTCAAAGAGACCGAAGACGATCTGGCTGACGCTGATATCTGATTGCTCCGATGACCACCGCCGTACTCGATACACTCGTCGCGGTGCGGCGAACCGCCATGGACCTGCTCGCGCGACGCGAGCACGGTCGAGTCGAGCTGACGCGTAAATTGCGTCAGCGCGGCGCGCTCCCCGAAATGATCGAAACAGCACTCGACCGATTGACGGAAGAGGGCTTGCTCTCCGAATCCCGTTATCTTGAAAGCTTCGTTTCCTACCGTGCCCGTTCCGGCTATGGCCCTTTGCGCATTCGTGAAGAGTTGAGCCAGCGCGGCCTGCAACGTAGCGATATCGAACTTGCCTTGCGCGAGTGCGGTATTAACTGGCAGGAGCAACTGGAAGACACCTGGCGCCGCAAGTTCTCCGGGCACTTACCGATAGACGCGCGGGAACGTGCCAAGCAAGGCAGATTCCTGGCGTATCGGGGATATTCCATGGAAATGATCAGCCGCTTGTTCAGTGGCCGAGGAATGGACGATTAACTGAAACGGCTCGCTATTTCGATAGCGGGCCGTTTTTTTGTGCCTCACGTAACCTTGGATGACTCCCGTGTGCGTTGTTGTGCCTGAGGCTGGGAGTGTGCCCAGTTTTCCGGCAGGTTGATGTAGTCCACCAGCTCTCGCAACCGGCCATGGTCACGGGCGTTGAAGGCGAAGGCCAGTCGAGCCAGATGGCTGAACTGTGCTTCATCGTGTTCTTCGCCGCTGTAGGCATGCTGGTGAAAATGATCACTTAGGCACAGGTCCGCAAACGACTCTTGCATGTGTTCGAGTGCCCGGTCACTCAGTTTGTGGTTCATGCGGATCAGGAACTGATGCTTGAGCCAGCGGCTGGAGTGGAAGTTGCTGTAGAACTTGTTGATGTGTTCTACAGCGTCCTCGGCGCTGTAGACCAGTTTCACCAGTTTCATGTCCGTGGGCAAAATGTAGCGATTTTCCTCTAGCTGTTCGCGAATGAAGTCCAGTGCCCCTTGCCAGAACTTGCCGCCCGGTGAGTCCAGCAACACCACCGGTACCAGCGGGCTTTTACCTGTCTGGATCAGCGTCAGCACTTCCAGGGCTTCATCCAGGGTGCCGAAACCGCCAGGGCACAGCACCAGTGCGTCGGCCTCCTTGACGAAGAACAGCTTGCGGGTGAAGAAAAAGTGGAACGGCAGCAGGTTGGTTGTGCCGTTGACGGTGGGATTGGCGTGTTGTTCGAAGGGCAGGGTGATGTTGAAGCCCAGGCTGTGTGCCAGACCGGCGCCCTCGTGAGCCGCGGCCATGATGCCGCCACCGGCACCGGTGATCACCATCATGTCCGAGCGTGCCAGCGCGGCACCCAGCTCCCGGGCCATTGCGTACAGCGGGTGTTCTATCGGAGTGCGGGCAGAGCCGAACACCGTGACTTTGCGTCGGCCCTTGAACTGTTCCAGCACACGGAATGCGTGCTCCAGTTCACGCAGGGCTTGCAAGGTGATCTTGGCATTCCAGCGGTTGTGGTCTTCCTGGGCCATGCGCAGCACGGTCAGGATCATGTCGCGGTAAATCGGGATGTTCGGGCTGTTGGGTGAAACCAGGTTGAGTTGCTCTTCGACCTTGCTGATGAGGTCGTGGCCGCTTTCTTCGAAATGACGGCTAAGGAGGTCATTCGGTTGGTAAGGCATTCAACTTCTCCTTCTGCACAGAACCCTCGGCTTCGACAAAACAAGCGTCGACGCCACGACACTCCTGTGTCGCTGTCTGCCCAAGCCCATGCCTGGGCGATCCACTCGACCCGAATGATCATCGGGTCATCCATACAGGCTCTGTTTTTCCCTTGGATGAAAGAAACGTTCGCACAACGCAATACATAACGGGCGGCCCCTTTCCTGCCCTGAACAAGTGAATGTGGATACCTTGAAATCTAGACCCTGGTGGTGATTTGCGCTGCTTTGATCATTGCGCCGCAAAGTCTTTCCTGGCAACCGCTTATTGACGATTTGCAAAGTGCTTTCACCGCTCGTCTGAAGGCGCGCCGCATGTCCTGCACTCTGATTTACTAAGTTACAGGTGTCACACGACAACTTCGCGTCAACGGCAGGGCGCACGGTACAGGCGGTAGAAGGATTTATCGCTCAACAAGAGCGAGGTGCAAGGAGGCGGGATTGATGGCCAGAGTCATTCTGGAAATAGAGATCGATACGCAACTGTATCGATTACTGAAGTCATCGGCCGAGACTAATCATTTGAGTCTCGAGGAGGAGTGTTGCCGACGACTGGAGGGGGCGGAGCGGCGTTCGCGTTACTTGCAGGCATTGCTGGCAGATCTGCGCGCCGAGGATGAACAGCGGCGCGCCAAGTCCAAATAGTTACTTCTTCTTCACCGGTGCGGCTTTCGGGCAATCCGATTCCTGGAAGCTTGCCGAGCCAACCGCGCGATTGGTCTTCACCTCGGTGAAGTCGTAACGCATGATCGCACCCTTCTTCATCAGCTTGCGGTAACCCTCGTTTCTGCATACGGAGGCGCCAAGCTGGAAGTACACCGCCTTCGGATCAGCCCGCATCTTGTTGGCATGGCTGCTTTGCACGCTCAAGTGGTTGATCAGCGTATTGCCTTCGACGGTGTAGCCCTGGTCAAGAATGTCTTCGTTGATCGCCCGTGGCGTGCCGACGCTGCTTTGTGCGGCGACGTTGCGCAGCTCTCTGTTCAGATTCTGCTCACTCAAGGACGCAGCCTGAGCGTTGAAGGACGACGCCAGCAGAATGGCAGCGGTGGGAACGATAAGGCGCAGCATGAAACTCTCCTGGTTCAGTGACTGGTGGTTCGACCAGCCACGTGACTGTGCGTTCAGTGGCGGCGAATTATAGGGGAGCCCGTCTGGACGGTACAGGCTTGCGCCGGTGGCTCTGGTAAACTGCCGGTCTTTATTGCCCCGAGTGCTATTCGTGTCGAGTTCCTCTGTCTGCCGGTCTTGCCCGCAATGATCCATGCCCCCAACGCCGTCGCCCGCCTGCGCGATCAGCGCGAAGATGAAGGCATCAAGCCGATTCAGGCCCGAGGCTGGCGCGCAACCCGCTGCCGAGCCTGCCGTGTGATCGAGAGCCATTGCCTGTGCGCCTGGCGCCCACGGGTCGATACCCGCTCGGGGGTGTGCCTGATCATGACCAGCAAGGAAGTGTTCAAACCCAGCAACACCGGCTGGCTGATCGCTGACGTGGTGCGCGATAACCACGCGTTCATCTGGTCGCGGACCGACGTCGATCAGCAGTTGCTGGCGCTGTTGTCCGATCCGCAATGGCAGCCTTATCTGGTGTTTCCGGGTGAGTATGTCGAGCCCGAGCGCGTGACCCACAGTGTAGCGTTGGATAGCAACAGGCGACCGCTGTTCATTCTGTTAGACGCGACCTGGACCGAAGCCCGGAAGATTTTCCGCAAAAGTCCTTATTTCGATGGGTTGCCGATCCTTAGCCTGTTGCCCGAAAAACTCTCGCGCTATCAATTGCGTCGATCTACCCGCAGCGAACATCTGTGTACCGCTGAGGTCGCGGCGTTGTGCCTTGATCTGGCGGGCGATACGCAGGCGGCGTCGGCCCTGGACGCTTATTTCGATGTATTCAGCCAGCATTACCTCGATGCCAAGCGGCAGCTTGAAATGAACGTGGAAACACCGGCACATGCCGAGTTGCTGCCATTTGTGCAGAACACCGCGCCTGTCATGGGCTGATTGTCGCCCATACTGCAAAAGACTGTACTGGCCATCCAGCTTGACCACCCCGACTTCGCTGGGCATGCTTGGCGCCGATTAGGGCGCGGCCGAAGTTTGATACGCCGCTTTTTTACGTGATTGGCGTTGAACGTGCCCTGTTGGTGCAGCTGCCTGGCTGTGCCTCGAGTTGTTTTGGCGCTACCCGAATGCGTCGGGTACCCCATAAAAAACAGGATCATTTGAAAAATGGCCACATACGAAATCCTGATAGCCGATGACCACCCGCTTTTTCGCTCCGCCCTGCATCAAGCGTTGACCCTCGGGCTAGGCCCGGATGTCCGTTTGGTGGAGGTGGCGAGCATTGCCGAACTGGAAGGCCGCCTGACTGAAAAGGCCGACTGGGATCTGGTGCTTCTGGATCTGAATATGCCGGGGGCGTACGGTTTTTCCGGGCTGGTGCTGTTGCGTGGTCAATACCCGCAGATTCCGGTCGTGATGGTTTCGGCCCAGGAAGAAGCCTCGGTGATGGTCAAGTCCCGTGAGTTCGGGGCCAGTGGCTTTATTCCCAAGTCCAGCGACCTGGGTGTGATCCAGAAAGCCGTGCGTGCCGTACTCGAGGGTGACGTGTACTGGCCACCGCAAGCGTTCGAAGCGGTCAGCGTTTCCGATGAGGCCAAAGCGGCCAGCGAAGGCCTTGCCAGCCTGACACCTCAGCAGTTCCGGGTGTTGACCATGGTCTGCGAGGGTTTGCTGAACAAGCAGATTGCTTACGAACTGGGCGTTTCTGAAGCGACCATCAAGGCCCACGTGACGGCGATTTTCCGTAAACTGAACGTGCGAACCCGAACCCAGGCTGCGTTGCTCCTGCAACAACTTGAGTCAATTTCAAGCCAATAAGGGTTGGCATCTTCACGCTTTTTTGACTTTGGTTAATCTAGCTTTCCCACTCCTTTTTTGGTCAGTTGCCTACTCTATGTCCCCTTTCAAAGGCCAGACCGGCCTGAAACGCATCCTCAATGCCTCGGGTTATTCCTTCGATGGCCTGCGCGCAGCTTTCACCGGCGAAGCGGCTTTCCGGCAGCTGGTTTTGCTCAACGTCATCCTGATTCCCCTGTCGTTCTTCCTGAACGTCAGTCGCGTCGAGCAGGCGCTGCTGATTGCAGTCTGCCTGCTGGCCTTGATTGTCGAGTTGCTCAACTCGGCAGTGGAAGCGGCGATCGACCGCATTTCCCTTGAGCGGCATCCGCTGTCGAAGAACGCCAAGGACATGGGCAGCGCCGCGCAACTGGTGGCGTTGACCATGATCGCGCTGGTGTGGGCCGTGATACTTCTTTAAGCGATCGTCGGCAGCACGATCTCGTCGCTGCGCTGGACCCCGGCGGTGAAAGCGCGGCACAGATCGAGGAATTCGCGCATCGCCGACGTCTGGTATTTCTGCTTGTGCCAGATGAAGTAGAACTGGCGGGCCAGGTCCAGATCCGGTGTCTCTACCGGCACCAGGCTGCCGCGGCGGAACGCGTCCCGCAGTGCCAGCCGCGAAATACAGCCAATTCCCAGGCCGGACTCCACCGCGCGCTTGATTGCTTCGGTGTGCTCCAGTTCCAGGCGGATGTTCAGCGCGCGATGGTGATGACGCATGGCCTGATCGAATGTCAGCCGTGTCCCCGAGCCTTGTTCGCGCAGAATCCAGGCTTCATGGCTCAGTTCGTCCATGGTCGCGGTGCCTCGTTGCGCCAGGGGATGCTGCGGCGCGCAAAACACCACCAGTTCATCTTCGACCCAGCTCTGCACTTCGATGTCCGGGTGGCTGCAATCGCCTTCGATCAGACCCAGGTCAATTTCGTAGTGGGCAACCTGTTGCACGATATTGGCGGTGTTCTGTACATGCAGCTTCACCTGGCTTTCCGGGTGGCGCTGCATGAAACCGCCGATCAACAGGGTGGCCAGGTAATTGCCGATGGTCAGGGTCGCGCCCACCGCCAAGGAGCCGAAGCCGGACTTGCCGTTGAGCAGGTCTTCGATTTCCTTGGCCTGGTCGAGCATCGCTACCGCTTGCGGCAGCAGCTGTTTGCCAAGGGCGTTGAGGCTCAGCCGTTTGCCGGCGCGGTCGAACAGCTGGCAGCTGGACTGGCGCTCCAGTTCGGTGATCGAGGTGCTCGCCGCCGATTGCGACAGGTTGAGCAGCCCCGCGGCACGGGACACGCTTTCCTGCTGGGCGACGGCGACAAATACTTGAAGTTGACGGAGAGTAAATCGCATATCGATATAACCGATAACCCTTATCTTAATAATCCATTTAACAGATATTGTCACTGCTATTAGAATGCGATGCAATTGCGCGCCGCTCACAGAGTGCGGAGCATGCGCCGACAATCTCCAGGAGTCCCCGTACATGAGCAACATGAACCACGAGCGTGTCCTCAGTGTTCATCACTGGAACGACACTCTGTTCAGCTTCAAGTGCACCCGAGATCCGGGCCTGCGCTTCGAGAACGGTCAGTTCGTGATGATCGGCCTGCAACAACCCAATGGCCGCCCGCTTATGCGCGCTTACTCGATTGCCAGCCCGAACTGGGAAGAGCATCTCGAGTTCTTCAGCATCAAGGTGCCTGATGGTCCGCTGACTTCCCAGCTGCAGCATCTGAAGGAAGGCGACGAGATCATCATCAGCAAGAAGCCTACCGGCACGCTGGTGCTGGACGACTTGAAGCCTGGCAAACATTTGTACCTGCTCAGCACCGGTACCGGTCTGGCGCCGTTCATGAGCGTCATCCAGGATCCGGAAACCTATGAGCGTTTCGAAAAAGTGATCCTGTGCCACGGCGTGCGTTACGTCAACGAAGTCGCCTACCGCGAGTTCATCACCGAGCACCTGCCGCAGAATGAGTTCTTCGGCGAATCGTTGCGTGACAAGTTGATCTACTACCCGACCGTGACCCGTGAGCCATTTGAGAACGAAGGTCGCCTGACCGACCTGATGCGCAGCGGCAAGCTGTTCAGCGACATCGGTCTGCCGCCGATCAACCCGCAGGACGACCGCGCCATGCTGTGCGGCAGCCCGAGCATGCTCGACGAGACCAGCGAAGTGCTGAACAGCTTCGGCCTGAAAGTCTCGCCGCGGATGCGCGAGCCGGGTGATTACCTGATCGAGCGTGCGTTCGTCGAGAAGTAACAACACCGCTCAGCTGCTTTGCCTTGCCTGTGGGAGCGAGCCTGCTCGCGAAGAGGATGTACCGGTCAGCATTGATGTTGACTGACACACCCCTTTCGCGAGCAGGCTCGCTCCCACAGTCGTTTATGGCGTTCAAACCTTCGCGGGAATGACTTCGAGCACCCGGATCATCTCCGGTGTCGGATAATGCCAACGCACATCCAGGTCCCAGAATTGCGCGCCATATTCCCGCTCCGGCGCGGGCGTCTGGTACGCCGGGCGTGGATCCTGCGCCAAACATTGCTCAATCAACTCAACCAGTGGCTCAGCAAGGCGCTGTGAGTGCCCGTGAGCCTGTTTCAGGGCGTTGTCCGTCCACTGCACGGGAATCAGGTGTGGCGCGGCACTGGCGATGCTGTTGGAGGCGATATCGATGATGTCGGCGTAAGGCACGTAGGGTTTGATGTCGAGAATCGGCGTGCCGTCCAGCAAGTCGATGCCGGATATCCACAAGCGATTGGCTTCGACCTTGTCCAGTTTGACCACCGACTGGCCAATGCCGTTGGGGCGGTGGGTGGCGCGGGTGGCGAATACGCCCATGGATTTATTACCGCCGAGGCGAGGCGGGCGGACTTTCAGCCGTGGCTTTTCTTCCAGCGCCTGATGAAACAGGAATAGCAGCCAGACATGGCTTACCTGTTCCAGGCCTTGCACCGCATCGCCCTGATCGAATGGCGCCACCAGTTCCAGGACACCACGCGCGGCCGGGGCCAGTTGCGGTTGGCGCGGGATGGCGAACTTCTCCTTGAAACAGGAGCGCACAAAGCCGATAGGGGAAACGCTGTAGGTCATGGTTTGCGGTCGAGGCGGGGGAAAGGAGGGCATGATAACCCGATCGACCTGAATTCAGTGGTGCCTGTGCTGGCCCCTTCGCGAGCAGGTATTGTGAGCACAGTAAATCCCTGTGGGAGCGAGCCTGCTCGCGAAGGCGGCACCGCCGATTTAGAGACTGAACCCGCCATCCAGCGGAATGATATTGCCGGTCATATAAGCCCCGGCCGTACTCGCCAGGCTGATCGCCAGCGCTGCCATCTCTTCTTCCCGCCCCCAGCGCTTCATCGGGATCAACGCCGTATCTTCTGCCAGTGCCTGTTCATCATTGCCGATGTGTTGCGTCATCTTGCTCGGAAAGCGCCCCGGCGCGATCACGTTGACGTTGATGTGCTGGCTCACCAGTTCTCGCGCCAGAATCCGCGACAGTTGATGCAGGGCCGCTTTGCTCGGTCCGTAGGCATAGGCTTGTTCCCCGAAGGATGAAATCCCGGCCACTGAACCGATGTTGATGACCCGTGCCGGATTCGCCGCTGAGCCGGCCTTGCGCAGTAGCGGCAGGAATTGCTGGATACAGTTGAATACCGACGTCACATTGAGCTGCATGACCTTTTCCCAGCCCTTGATCGGATAGCTCTCCAATGGCGCGCCCCAGGTGGTTCCGGCGTTATTGACCAGAATGTCGAGATGGGTGAGCTGTTCGCCCACACGCGTGGCCAATTGCAGTACACCTTCTTCGGTGGCCAGATTGGCCGCCACACCGTGGCAACGTCCGAATGCACGGAGTTCGTCAGCCGTTTGCTGGCAGGCTTCGGCATCGCGGGCGCAGACGTACACGGTGGCGCCCGCCTCGACATAGGCCTTGGCGATCATTTTGCCGATACCGCGGGTGCCGCCGGTCACCAGAGCGGTGCGGCCTTGCAGGGAAAAGTAGGGATGCATGGCGAATCCTGAGAGCTGAGGGTCTTTACACCCTAGTCGTCAGCCGCCGGAAACGGAGCCACTATTTTTGCGCGGAATGGGGGGCCATTCGGCCCTGTAGGAGCGAGCAAGCTCGCTCCTGCGGTGAACGGGTTACTGAGGGCGCACGCGTAGTGTCAGGCCCTTGAGGAAGTTGCGCAGCAACTGGTCGCCGCACGGGCGATAGTTGGTGTGGCCGAACTTGCGGAACAGGGCGCTCAGCTCAGGCTTGGACACCGGGAACTCGGCGGCCTTGAGGATCGCGTGCATGTCGTCTTCCTTCAGTTCGAAGGCCACGCGCAGTTTTTTCAGGATGATGTTGTTGGTCACCGGCACTTCGATCGGCTGTGGTGGACGGCTTTCGTCCTTGCCACGCTTGAAGATCACCAGGCCGTCGAGGAAGTGCGCCATGACTTCGTCCGGGCAGCGTACGAAACCTTCCTCGTCTTCTTCTTTCTTGTCGAGGTACGTCACCAGGTCTTGCAGGCTAACGTCCATGCCGCCGAGCTTGATGATCTCGATGACTTTCTTGTCGCTGATGTCGAGCATGTAGCGCACGCTGCGCAATACGTCGTTATGAATCATGTGTGCAGTCCTGATATTCAGCTGTGGGCATCGCGACCAGGCGCGACGCCGGAATGTATGGCGGCGAGAAAAGCCTTAGAACTTCTCTTTGCCGGACAGGTAGCGCCATTGCCCCAGAGGCACTTTGCCGATGGACACGCCGCCGATGCGAATGCGGCGGATGGCCACGACCTTCAGGCCGACTGCCTGGCAGAACAGGGCGATCACGCCCGGTTGCGGGTTTTTCATGGCAAAGCGCAGGCGGTTTTCGTTCTGCCAGCTGGCTTTGACCGGCGGCAGCTCCTTGCCCTTGTAGGTCAGGCCGTGCTGCAAACGGTTCAGGCCGTGCTCGGCCATGTCGCCTTCGACCTCGACCACGTATTCCTGCTCGATCTTGCTCGCATCGGCCGTGAGCTTGCGCAGGATCTTCCAGTCTTGGGTGAACACCAGCAAACCACTGGCATTGGCTTGCAGGTCGGTGCTGGCGGTCAGGCGCTGGAAGTGGCCCTTGAGCGGGCGTTTGCCGTAGCGGTGTTCTTCGCTCAAGGTCTCGGCGCTGAGGGTTGCCATGGCGCTGTCCGCGTCCATGCCGGCGGGCACGTTGAGCAGGATGGTCACCGGTTCCGGTGCGGTCGCCTTGGCGTCCTTGTCGAGTTCGACTTTCTGGGTGCCGACCTTGAACTGCGGTTCGTCGATGACTTCGCCGTCGACAGTGACCCAGCCACCCTCGATGAACAACTCAGCCTCCCGACGGGAGCAACCGACGAGTTCGATGAGGCGTTTGGATAGTCGAATCGGGTCAGTCATGACAGGGCCGTAACAAAAAAGGGGTGGGCATTGTACCTGCCTGGCGCCGGTTAATCCCGGCTCCATTTCAGTGTGGCTGCTTTTTGTGGGAGCGAGCCTGCTCGCGAATGCAATCTGTCAGCCGACATCGGTGCTGACTGACACATCGC